>JAISWA010000082.1 GCA_031271275.1 Clostridiales bacterium
AACATTTAATGACTTTAAGAAGACGTTTTCGCTCGTGGATATATCTTTGGCGTCGCAGACTTAAATCCGCAAGGCGGGCTTTGCCCGCCTGAGGGAAATCGGCGACCGCAAATCCGAACAAAGTGAGGATTTGAAGCCGATTCATTCAAACCGTATATCGTGGAAATGCCAGAGGAGCGCAGCGACGAAGCATTTTCACGAAAGCAATAAGCGGTGTACTCCGCTTAATCGTTATTGTATAATAACGCCGAGGAGGGACCATAGTGGAATTACGTTTTATGGATTTAGACACAAAGCTTACGATACTCAAGTGCGGGCTTGACGAGGAGGAAGTAACCGATACCTATACAGGACGCTTCCGCGATATGGACAAGGGGCTGTCCTTTTTTATAGAAAGCCCGGATTTGGACAGCCATTCAGACAAATTTAACGAGGAAACCAAGTTCCGGGTGGAATTTTTAAGGGGCTCTACCCTGTTCGCGTTCAGCGCCCTTTTCAACGGAAAATTTATTAAGGACGACAAGCCGCTTATTTCGCTTACCCAAATTTCCGACATAAAGGAATCCACCCAACGCGCAATGCCCCGCATAGAGCTTTCCGCCGGCGTAATCGTATCGGAATCCGTGGAGCAGATAAAAGCGGGCAATATCCTTTTGCAAGGCATATCACAGGATATAAGCGCGGACGGCATGTGCCTGCTGACTAACCAACAGATGCAGGAAAGAAAAAAGGATAAGCGTTACACGTTGGATTTTAGTTTCGGCAAGTACCGTTTTATCCTGCCCGCGCGTCTGGTGCGCATGGGGGACAGCTCGCAGTTTATCCAGTTTAAATACGAATACGGGTTTATTTTCGAATACGCCGAAAACTCCGAGGAGCGCTCGCGGCTTATCACGTCCATGCTGCAATACCGTTTGCAAAACGCATTTTAGAATAAAATTTATTTAAACCGTAAACGCATAATAATATTTGTTGACACAACCGGTCAATGAATAGTATTATGCGTTTATTATTTTAGAAAACATTCGAAAGGAGTTTTTAAAATGGATTACGCGACCCTCACGCTTGCGGAATTGAAAAAAGGGTACTCGAAAAAAGAAAGGAACGCCCTTGTCTGCAATTACTGCGGCAAAGCGTTCCATGAAGGGCAGATTTATCCTGCCGGCGGGAACCTGTACGACAGCGAGCGCGCCGTGGAGCGGCACATCGAAGCCGAGCACGGCGGAAACGTGTCCCGGCTGCTTGACGCGGACACGAAGTACAACACGCTGACCGACATTCAAAAAAAATTGCTCACGCTGTTTAACGCCGGGCTTTCCGACGGCGAAATCGCGAAACAAACCGGGATTTCCGCTTCCACGGTGCGCCACCAGAAGTTTACGTTCCGGGAAAAAGCCAAGCAGGCGAAGCTTTACCTCGCCATATTCGAGCGCGTTTTCGAAAACAAAACCAAAAGCGGCGACGACATTGTCCCCATTCACAACGGGGCTACCTTTATCGACGACCGCTATGTGACTACCGAGCAGGAAAGGGAGCACATACTGGAAAACGCTTTCGAAAGCCTTGACCCGCCGGTGTTAAAAGTCTTTTCCTCCAAGGAAAAGAAAAAAGTGGTGATACTCGCCAAAATCGCCGGGCAGTTTGAGCGGGGAAAAAAATATTCCGAGAAGGAAGTCAACGAAACCCTAAAGCCTATTTATGACGACTACGTGATGATACGCAGGTTTTTAATCATTTACGGCTTTATGGAAAGGTCGGCTGACGGCTCGGAATATTGGCTGACTTCATAAGTTATTTGTAGAACGTCGCACCCTTGGTGTAAGCGTTGTATTCGTTCCAGGTATATTGCACGCCCAACGCGTCGGCAATATACGCCACGGGCAGGTAGGAGAAACCGTCCTGCTTCAGCGTCGCGGGGCAGTCCATACGCTTGGGCTCGCCGTTCACATAGATAATATCGCTGCCGATGGTGAAGCGTATGACGTTGCCGCCGTTATTAATCGTGCCCGTTTGTATGTCGCCCTGCCACACAAGGTCGTTGGGCCCGAGGCCCATCGCGTAGCTGACATACCGCACCGGCATCATGGTGCGCCCGTTTTCGATGAGCGCCGGCGCTTCGATGGGAATTTCCTGACCGTTTACGTTCATGGACATACGCCCGATCATGACCACCGCCTGATAGGAGTACGCCTGCGCGGGCGTAGGCGTGGGGGCGGGCGTGGGCGCCGGGGTAATCGGCGGGAGCAGCCCGTAAGCGTCCTGTTGGCCCGAAGACCATTCCGTATTGCCCTGCTCCGGGTACTGCGCCGAATTGCCGGGTTCGTCCGGCACATAAATCAGCCGCCATATTTCGTATTGGTCCGCGCCGCTTGGCGGGTACGGGACGGTTCTGTTGATATACGTGTAGGTACTGTTGGACTGCGCCCATTTATAATTTTGCTCAATCAGCACGATGTTCTGACCGTCGAACGTTTTCACAATCGCGCTGTGGTTGCTCTGGTTGGGGGGCGACGGATAAAAAATGATGTCGCCCTTCTGCGGAACGTTTACCCTTGTCAGCATGTCCGAAGGCATAAGCGGGCCCGCGTTATCCAAATTTTGCACCTGCACGCCGTACACAGCCTCGTAATACATTTTCACAAACCCCGCGCAGCTGAAATCCCCCGTAACGTCCGGGTAGGCGGTGGTGCGGTAACGCGCTTCCACGCCGTCCAATACGTCCACCACGATATAATCCATCCCGGCGGGTACGACCACCTCATGCAGTATGTCGGTTACGTATCCGTCGTCAGCGGAAGCCGCCGCCGGCAAAACCGGACCGGAAGCCAGACACGCGGCGAGTATCAGCGACAAACACCCCGCGGCAAAACGTTTCCTTTTTTTCCTCATCTTTTTTCCACCTTTGCTTTGCGTAATTCGTTATCAATCGGCGATATACGATAAAATTCTTTCATGGAGTATATCAGTTGACAGGCAGGTAAGCAATAAATCTACAGGAAATTACACCGCAAATCTTACGCGGTTGCGCGGCAAACCGTTGCATGGTATATTCTCGGGAAAAATTTGAGCATTCATGCGGGAGGTTTTTATGAGCACAGCATCGCCTAATTTAAAAAGGCTTGTAGGGATGGCAATTCTTATCGCGCTGATCGTGGTTCTTCAAATGGTGGCGGGCGTTATTAAAGTCGGCGCGTTTTCCATCACGCTGACGTTGGTGCCCATTGTGGTCGGCGCGGCGATGTACGGCGCGGTGCCGGGCTGTTTACTGGGTTTGGCTTTCGGCGCGGTAGTGCTGATGAACTGCGTATCCGGCGTAGACCCGGGCGGGAACATGCTTTGGGCGGCAAACCCGGCGCTAACCGCCTGCCTGTGCCTGTTTAAAGGCGGAGCAGCGGGGTTCTGTTCCGGTCTTATGTACAAACTCGTTGCCAAAAAGAATTTCTTCGCGGGCGTCATTTGCGCCGCCGTGGTCTGCCCCGCCGTTAACACCGGGGTTTTCATCGCGGCGATGATTTTATTCTACAGGGAAACCCTGCTCCTCTGGGCGGGGGAAACGCACTTCCTTACCTACGCCTTTGTCGCGCTTGCGGGCGTCAACTTCTTAATCGAGCTTGCGGTTAATATTGTTTTAAGCCCGGCGGTTATCCGGGTTTTAAAGGCGGCAAAGAAATTATAAAAATCCGGAAGGTAAATGGGTTATGGACGTTGTTCTGGGAATAGACGTGGGCGGTTCCACCACCAAGATTGTAGGGTATGAGACCAGGGGCCGCCGCGTCGGAATGCTGCAGGTGGAAGCCACGGACCAACTGACTTCCGCTTACGGCGCGTTCGGGAAATTTATGTCGGAATATAAGCTGCGCATGGCGGACATCCGTCAGATCGTTTTGACCGGGGTAGGCGCGGCGTACCTTAACGACGGCATGTACGACATACCCACGCGGCGGGTAAATGAATTCCTCGCCATCGGTTTGGGCGGGCTCGCCCTTGCGGAACTCGACCGGGCGGTTATCGTCAGCATGGGTACCGGCACCGCGTTGGTGCGGGCGGAAGGCAGAACCATCACCCACCTCGGCGGCAGCGGCGTGGGCGGCGGCACGCTGTCCAATTTATGCGGGCGCTTCGCCGGTGCGAGCAATTTTGAAACCATTACGGAACTGGCGGCGCAGGGCGACCTTTCCCGGGTGGATTTGATGCTCGGCGATATTTCAAAGGAAAATATCGGCAGTATGCCCCCACACACCACGGTCTCCAATTTCGGGAACCTGAAAGACACCGCCGTTAACGCGGACGTGGTGCTCGGCATTATCAACATGATTTTTGAGAGTATCGGGATGATGGCGGTGTTCGCCACGATGAACGGCTCGGTGAAAGACGTGGTGCTGACGGGTTCGCTCACGGTCATCCCGCAGGCGAAGTATGTGTTCGACACGCTGCAGACGCTGCACCCGGTTCGTTTCCACATTCCCCGGGACGCGATTTACGCCACGGCGGTAGGCGCGGCGCTTTCGGAAATAAAAAATTCGTAAAATAAAAAAGACCGCCGCAAAAGGGCTGTCATAATAGACCGCAGCCGCCGTCATTCTGAGCCGAAGGCGCTGTAATGCTAAGTCGCAACCGCTGTCATTCTGAGCCGCCGCCGCTGTAATGCTGAGTCGCAACCGCTGTCATTCTGAGCCGAAGGCGAAGAATCTTCCAACCGTATGCTTGAAGGATTCTTCGTTTCACTCAGAATGACAGCATCCGCGTCGCCGATGACGCCCCTTGCACGACAGCATCCGCGTTACCGGTTACGCCCCTTGCACGACAGCATCCGCGTTACCGGTTACGCCCCTTGCATGACAGCATCCGCGTCACCGGTTACGCCCCTTGCACGACAGCATCCGCGTCGCCGATGACGCCCCTTGCACGACAGCCTTTTTATGAATAAAAATTAAAACTTACGCCTCGCTCGGCGCGCCCACCGGGCACACATCCGCGCAGGAACCGCAGGAAGTACATACAGCCGCGTCGATTACATACCGGTCGTCGCCTTGCGATATGCAGGAAACGGGGCATTCGCTTTCGCACGCGCCGCAATTGATACATTCGTTATTGATCGAATACGCCACAACACTCACCTCCCCCACGCGGGAATAAGTATATAGGAACGCACACTTCCGCGCAAGAGATTATGAATACGCGTACAGGTACATCATATGCAATAATTTATGCGGCTCGGTGAAATCTGCTTCCATGCACTGCCGCTCTCCCGAGAAACCTAGCGCGTTAAGCTCGTACAATAACTGTTCGCAGCGCTCGCAGCCGGAAATCTGCCATAAAAAATGAGACAACCGCCGATACATAGCCGTATCGGCGGCTTTTTGCCGCTGATATTCGTCCGCATCGGTCAGCAGCAATAAAAAGTCCGCCGCCACGTAGCGGATGTCTTGTTCGTCGTACTCAAAAGACCCGGCGAAGTTCTTTATACTTTTGCGGATTAAGTTATACATTAAAAGCACATTCCGCCCTAAATTTTTCAACGTGCCGCTTGAATATGGCGCGCGTTAAATATCCCGCCAGTACGCAACCGGAACCGCCCAGTAGATAAAGCGCAAACGGCTCCACTCCCAACGCCCGTGCCACGGTTTCCATATCCGTCAGCGCGTTTTCCAGTTGCGCCTTAATCATACACAAACGCCCTTTCAATCTTTCTTTCCCTTCCCCGCCGCTTTCGCGACCCTCACGCCGATAAAAACCAACAGCCCCGCAAACAGCAGCGGGATAATAACCCCCGCGAGGAAAATCACCGCGTTCTGAAAGAACGACGCCACCCCGTTGACCGAGCCGATAAACGCGCTTTGAATGCGCCCGCCGAGCCCTTCCGACGTGAGGGCAAGCGCCTCGCGCCTAACTTCCTCAAGGCTTACGGCAATCGTGGAATACAGGGCCTGCCGGTCGATGGACGTAAGCCGCGACTGGTACACCTCTATCTGCTCGCGGATTTCCCCGAGCCGTTCCTCGAGGGCGAGCAGGTCGTCTATCTTGGTGGCGCGGGTAATCATATCGAGTACGCGTTCTTCCTCAATCAGTTTTGTGTCGAGCCGGTCGGCGGTGTCGTAATAGCTCGCGGAAACATCCTCCGCGTTTTGGGACGAGGACAGCACCTTGCCCAAGCTTTCCGCGTACTTACAGACTTCGCCGAATTTTTCCGCCGGAACCCGCAGGGTAATGTAAAAATACCGGCTTGCATCATATTGCTCAAGGTTCGCGCTTTCCACATACCCGCCGTTGTCCGGCCCCGCCGCGCGTAACGCGTCCACCGTTTCGCCGAAGCGGTCGGTCTGCATTTCGATGGACGCGGTCTGTATGATTTTATCCGGCTGCACTTGGGAAGCGTCGGTGAAACCGGCGGTGGTTGCCAAGTCCGCTGCCCCATAATCCGCAACGGCGCCCGTCGGGGCTTCATCCGCGGGGGCCTCCCCCTCCGCATACCGCAAATTATTCTGGTAGGGGCTTGCCGCGTCGGCGCGGGTGGTTTCCACCGTCTGCGACGCGGCGCCGGAACCCGTTGAGCACGCCGGAAGGCAAACGCATACGCAGCCGAAAATTATCAGGAATATTTTAAGCGTTTTCCGTTTCATCGCCGTTCTTCCTCCTTTCTTCTTTCCCGCGTTTAGCCCGCCGGACAAACCGCAGGGCAGTCAGCGCGACCGCCCCCAATATCAGCAGCGGGATAAACGCCCCCGAAAAGAACACCAACGCGTCTTTCATAAATTCCACGAAGGCATTGACGGATTTTATGAAACTTTGGCCGAGCCGGTCTTGGAAAGTTTCCTCCCGCAGCGGCGCGGGCGGTTGGTACCGTTCATAAATATGGATGATTAACGACGGCCTCGCCGAAATGGTATACAGTTGGTTTAAGCGCCCGCGTATCTCGTCGCGCCCGGTTTCCACCGCGCCAAGCCTTCGCTCCACCGCGGCGAGCACTTCCATCGTCCGGCTCTGGGAAAGTAAATCCTTCAGCCGTTCGGTCTCCTTTTCCTTCGCGGTAAGCCGCGCCTCCAGGTCGTATATTTCGTCCGCGAGTTTATACACCGTTTCCGTTTCGCTTTCGATGTCGCCGATTTCCCTAAGCGCGGCGACCGCCTGCGCGTAGTCCGCCATGTCCACCCGCCGCCGGTATTCGGCGGAACCGCCGTAATCGCCGTTGTTCGCGTTGGAAGAAATATTGTAGCCGCCTAAGTTCCCCACGGCAGCTTTCGCTTCCTCCAAATTTTCCACCCGCAGCTGAATCTGAAAAACCTGCTCAAAATACCCGGCGGCAAGGGGGCTCGGCGAAGAAGGCGCGAAAGCCGGCGGAGCCGCATCGGCGATTGCCCTATCGACTGATAAACTTTCTTCCGTCATATCGTCGGAAACGGAGGCGGATTCAGCCCGCGCGACCGCTAACGGTTCGTTTGCCGGCGGCGCGGCCGTTGCCTCGCTTATTGAGTAGGTCGAAATTTCGATATTATTTTCCCGCGCCGCCCTACCGGGCGCGGCGGTAAAATCGGGCGCGCCCGCAAAAGGAGCCGGTCGCGGGCGCAGGGTTTCGGCAAGGCCGGTTACCCCGGAGACAATCAGCGCAAGCAATATAAAACTGGCGGCAATTCCGGAAAACCCCGCCGCGAGCGCGCGCAGCGGCAGCTTTCGCGGGGGGGACGCGCCGGCTTTGTCTTTCACGGCGGAAACCATTTTCTCCCGAAGCCCCGCCGGAAGCGGAACCGCCGGGATTCCCCGCACCTCGTCGAACAGCTTGCGGAAATTTTCATAATCAGCCGCGCAGTCGGCGCACTCCCGCAGGTGCGCTTCAAATTCCTCGCGGGCGGTTTCCCCGCCGTCATAGTGCTCCGAAAACAATTCGCGGGCTTTTTCGCAGGTCAAGGCGTTCACTCCTAAGCACAAAACAGTAAACCGACATTTCCAAACCGTAAAATATAACGAAAATATTACGGGTTTGTTCCGAACGTTTGTATCTCGCTTTCCATGCCGTTCATTGATGATTTTAAATCTTTGTCATCAAGCGCTGCGGCTATTTTAATCGTTCCGTCTGCGGCCATGTTTTCCCCCAAAACAAAACCGCCCCGAAGGCGGTCGTTGATATTTTATGAAAGGAATAAACCTTGTGACCGTGAATCGCTCGTCAGGCCAACCGGCTCAATCGAGCGATTCTTTTTTTCTTTCTATTGCTTTTTGATACATCGTTTCTATACCTTGTCTAATTACCTCTGCCTTTGTTAAGTTTAAAGCGTTGCAACAAAAATCAAGCCGTTCCGATTCTTCGTTGGACATTCTAATTCTATAACCCTTGTCCTTTGAAGAAATGCCTGTTGGTGGTCTGCCTGTCCTCGGCGATGTTATCACCCTCTCTATATTGATTTCTTTCCATCCATCGCTATAATGATGTGGGAAGCGCGGTGGCAAGTCCCGCGCTGTTTAATTTTAAAGCCTTATTTGCGGATAGGGCTTTTATTTTTGGTCTTTCTTTACCATTAGCTTTAATTCTTCAACCGCCTTTTTTACCTCATCCATATCTTTACAAGCGGTTATTTTGTCCGTTACAAGATACACAATAAACTCCATTTGTTTGTCTGTCATGTAATCCATATTACCGTCCTTTCTGGCTCTTGCCCGCCGTATTGGTCAAGAGATTTTCTTAACCTACGAACATTATATATTATTGGATATCCATATGCCAATATCTTTTCAAAAATTTTTTTCAAATGAAAACCCCCTCGCGGGGTGGCTATGCTTTGGATAAGCATATGTTTATATTAATGTGAATTCTAAGCCAACTAAATTGTTGTAAGAAACGGTGCATAGCTCGGTTTCAAATGAGCCTTCCTCCATTGACATTGAAATAGCGCTTTGAGTTTCGTTCATACCTTCTGAGCGAATATTGAATACTCTTGCAACTGCTATTGACGGGAATAGGTCTTCTTTATCATGCAAATTTATTTTTTTTAATTCTTCGTTTTCAAATATAAATGTTATAAGCGAATTTCCACATAGATACATAACGCCGTTTTCTCCTGCATAAGCGTACCGGGCTCGTTCTTCAAACTGCGG
>JAISWA010000088.1 GCA_031271275.1 Clostridiales bacterium
TGTGCGCCCGCCGGGGCAAGGCGGCAAAGGTTGGGGGTGCGCTCGCTGATTTCGTTGACGGTGTTAAGGTCAAGGGCAATCCCCCGCTCCCGCGCCACCGCGAACAGGTGCAGCACGGAGTTGGTGGAGCAGCCGAGCGCCATGTCCACCGTAAGCGCGTTGCGAAAGGCGCGTTCCGTCATAATCACGGAGGGCCGTATGTCCCCGCGAAAGAGTTCCATAACCCGCGCCCCGGCTTCTTTCGCCATCCTGATACGCCTTGCGTACACGGCGGGGACGGTCCCGTTGCCGGGCAGCGCCATCCCCAACGCTTCGCACAGGCAGTTCATGGAATTGGCGGTGAACATGCCGGAACAGGAACCGCAGCCGGGGCAGGCGGTTTCCTCTATGGCGGACAATTCGGCTTCGCCGATTTTTTTCGCCATCACGCCGCCCACCGCCTCAAACACGGTGTTTAAGTCGCTTCCGTCCAACGAGAGCATCGGCCCGCCGGAAACAAAAATACACGGGAGGTCGAGCCGCGCCGCCGCCATCAGCATTCCCGGCACGATTTTGTCGCAGTTGGGGATAAACACCAACGCGTCGAAGCGGTGAGCCCGCGCCATGCACTCTACGCTGTCGGCGATAAGCTCCCGGGAGCAGAGGGAATATTTCATCCCCTCATGCCCCATGGCAAGCCCGTCGCACACGCCGATCACGTTAAATTCCATGGGCGTTCCGCCGCTTAAAAGCACTCCGTCCTTGACCGCGCGGGAAATGTTCTGCAAATGCACATGCCCCGGCACTACTTCGTTGAAGGAATTGACCACCCCCACCAACGGCTTTCTGATTTGCCCGTCGGTGTAGCCCATCGCCTTTAGCAGCGCGCGCTTTGGCGCGTTTTCAATCCCCGTTTTCATGGCGTCGCTTATCATTTCTTATCGCTCCAACTCATCTTCTCCCGCAGTTCCCCGCCGACTTTTTCGATGAGCAGCTCGCTTTCCTCTTTGCGCTTGCGCAGGAAATTCCCCCTGCCGTCCGCGTTCTCTTTCAGCCATTTCTTCGCGAAGGAACCGTCCTGTATTTCCGAAAGCACTTTTTTCATCTCGTCCTTGGTCGCCTGCGTGATAAGCCGGTCGCCGGTCTCGTAGTCGCCGTACTCGGCGGTGTCGCTGATGGAATAGCGCATGAAGGAAAGCCCGCCCTTGATGACCAGATCGATAATCAGCTTCATTTCATGCACGCACTCGAAGTAGGCGCTTTCCGGCTGATAGCCCGCGTTGACCAACGTTTCGAACCCGGCTTTCATCAGCGCGGTGACGCCGCCGCAGAGCACGCACTGCTCGCCAAATAAATCCGTCTCGGTTTCCTCGGTGAAGGTCGTCTCCAAAATCCCGCCGCGCCCGCCGCCTATGCCGGAGGCGTAGGCAAGCGCGATTGGCTTCGCGTTTTTATCCGCGTCGTTTTCCACCGCGATAAGGCAGGGCACGCCCCTGCCCTCTAAGTATTGGCTCCTGACCGTGTGACCGGGGCCTTTCGGCGCGATCATGATAACGTTTACGTCTTTCGGCGGCACGATCTGCCCGTACCGGATGTTGAAGCCGTGGGCGAAGCACAGGGTCATGCCCGGTTTCAAATGGGGCGCGACCGCGCTTTCGTAAATGCCTTTCATTTTTTCGTCGTTGACCAACAGCATGACGATATGGGCTTTTTTTACCGCCTCGGCGGCGTTTAAAACCTCGAACCCGTCCGCCTTCGCCGTTACCGCGCTCTTGGAGCCCTCGTACAGGCCCACGACCACGTTTACGCCGCTGTCCCGTAAATTCTGCGAATGGGCGTGGCCCTGGGAGCCGTAGCCGATTACCGCGACGGTCTTATCCTTTAAAACCGACATGTCGCAGTCACTGTCATAATACATTTTTCCCATAAAACGCTCTCCTTTTTATTTTAGAATCATATCTTTCACCGACCCGCCGGGGGGAATCATGGGCAGCACCTTTTCATCCATCCCGATGCGGCAGTCTACCACCACGGGGGCTTGGGCGGGCAGGTTTTTTAAAACGCCCTCCAATTCCCCGAAACTTCCCGCCGTATGCCCCTCCGCGCCGAAAGCTTTCGCCAACGCGGCAAAGTCCGTTTTGCGGTCAAGGGTGCTGTGGGAATACCGCCCGCCGTAGAACACCGTCTGCCATTGGCGCGGCAGCCCCAACACCCCGTTGTTTAAAATGACAATCAGCACCGGAAGCTTTTCCGAAACGGCGGTCGCCAACTCCGTCAGGTTCATGCCGAAGCTGCCGTCGCCGGTGAACAGCACGGTTCGCTTCCCGCCCGCGGCGATACAGCCGCCAATCGCCGCACCAAGCCCGAAGCCCATCGCCCCGAGCCCGCCGGAAGTCAGCAGCGTCCGGGGTTTTTGGAATTGATAATACTGCGCCACCCACATCTGGTGCTGCCCCACGTCCGTGGCGATTACCGTTTCGCCGCCGCAGTAACCCCGCACCGTTTCGATAATCCCCAAGGGGTTAAAAGCTGCCCGGTGGTGGGATTCCTCGCTGCGTTTCAGCTCCGCGATACGGGAAAGCCATTCCTCGCTGCGCATTTCCGGAAGCTGCCGCAGCAATTCTACCAGAAAATTTTTCACGTCACCGCAAATTTTTATGTGGGGGGGTACGTTCTTCCCGATTTCCGCGCCGTCGATGTCCACGTGGATAATGGTCTTGCCCTCGCCGTACTCGTCCACGTTACCGGTGGCGCGGTCGGAAAAGCGCGCGCCCAGCGCGATGAGCAAGTCGCTTTCCGATTTAACCACCGTGGAGGCGTAGCGCCCGTGCATTCCGGTCATCCCCAAGTTGAGCGCGTAATCGGCGGGCAGCGCGGTCAGCCCCATCATGCTGAGGCCCACGGGGGCGCTCAGCCGTTCGGAAAGCGCCCGCAGTTCCCCGCAGGCGTCGCCGGAAATAACCCCGCCCCCGGCGTAGATGTACGGGCGTTTGCTGTTTTTAATCGCGGAAATTACCGGCGACAGGTCAAGGGGCTCGCTTTCCCCGGCTGACGCGACTTTTCGCGGCGTGGGGTCGCCGCCGGTATACAGGCAGGTTTCGCTTTGGATATTTTTCGGCACGTCGATGAGCACCGGACCGGGGCGTCCGCTGCCCGCTATGCGGAAAGCCTCGTTCAGCGTATGCTCGAGGTTTTTCACGTCCCGCACGAGGAAATTGTGCTTGACCACCGCCTGGGTTATCCCCACGATGTCCACTTCCTGAAAGCTGTCCTTCCCCAAAAGCGGCACCGAAACGTTCCCCGTAATCGCCACCATGGGGACGCTGTCAAGGTACGCGTTGGCGATTCCGGTAACCAGATTGGTCGCGCCGGGGCCGCTGGTGGCGATAACCACGCCGGTTTTCCCGCTTACCCTCGCGTAGCCGTCCGCCGCGTGCGCCGCGCCCTGCTCGTGCGCCGTCAGTATGTGGCGTATCTTTTTGGCGTTTTTATACAGCTCGTCGTACAGCGTAAGCACCGCGCCGCCCGGGTAGCCGAACACCGTGTCTACGCCGTGGGCGAGCAGCCTTTTGATGATGATTTGCGCTCCGGTCAGTTTCACAAAATTCCTCCTAAGAATAATAACGCTGTGACATTACAAAGCGGCCCCGCCGCTTGTTTTCCGCAATTCGTCATAGGAAACTGCACCTTGCGCGTTCCGTTGGCTTCAAAACGGAACGCCGGAATCAAGCAGTTTCCTGTGACAGTACAAAGCGGCTCCGCCGCTTGTTTTCCACAATTCGTCATAGGAAACTGCACCTTGCGCGTTCCGTTGGCTTCAAAACGGAACGCCGGAATCAAGCAGTTTCCTGTGACATTAAAAAGGGCTTCACCGGTGTCCGCCGATGAAGCCCTGAAAGTCCGTAAACTTTTCATTTATTCATCGGCGCAACGCAAAACAGCATTATCCAGTACGATAACGCCAAAGATAATAACGCCGACGAGGTCTAAATTATTGCCGTTTAAGGGAATGTTACGGGAACGCATTTGAATGCCCCCTGAGAAAATAT
>JAISWA010000091.1 GCA_031271275.1 Clostridiales bacterium
TTTATATCGTCAATATAAACCGTAAGCGGCCCGCCGAAGCTGTTGATATGAAAGTCGGTCCAACCGGCGGACATGATGTTCCGCTGCGCCTTTGTCGCGCCCATCCCGCTGTTTTCCAACGAAACGGTAAACGTCTGCCAGTCCGTCGTTATGGGGGGCAGCGGATTGCCGTCGGGGTCGCGGGCGTTGTCCCACCTGAAGTCAAACACGCCGTTGATATTAAAATACAGACCGGCGTCCTCGCCGCCCTTTTCCCCCTTTACCCGAACGGAAAAGCTGTCGTAATTACGGTCGCGGTAATCGCCGGTCATTCCGAAGCCGAGCCAACCGTCCGCGCCGCTGACCTGATATTTCAAAACATTGTCTTCCACCGAAGCGACGGTGTCGGTGTTGTACTGTATCCAGTAGACGACAAAACCGTCGGGGTTATGCACCCATGAATCGTCGGGCTCGACGCCCTCGCCGGTGTTGCCCGGCGCGTCCACCCCGAGAGAATCCCGGTCGAAGTTATCGTAATACCGCTCCGTAAGCGTATCGTATGCGTTTACTTCCATATTAGATGCAGCCATTACAACCGCAGCCAATAGGGTTAGAAAAATAAACTTTTTAAGCTTCCTTCTCCGGCTCATAATCCGCTCCGTTTCATAACAAAATTTTATACGCGGTATAGTATTACAGTTGTACAGATGCAATAACAGGCGGCGTTAAGGTGTAAACGGCTGTCGCCTATATAAGCCAATTATAGGATTTACCCGCGTGATGTCAAGGTTTCGCGATTGCGCCCGCAAAACCGCGATGATATAATTTGCGCAATTTTCAAATAAATCTCCTATGCATAGGCGGTGCTGATTTGGACAAAAAAAAAGTTTCATGGTTATCCACCCTGCTGCTCGGTATTTTCGCGTGGGCGTTTTTGGCGTTCGGCATTTGGTTTTTATCGCCGGTCGTCTCCGAAGGGATGAGCGGGGCGGACGATTCCCCCCGCGCCAGGCTGACGCTTTACGAAGGCCCGTCCACCATGCGGACGTCGGGTCACGCGCGTATTACCGCGGACGATAACGAGCTGTTCGTTTACGACGCGGCGGTCAACACGTCGAGGGCGAACCGGGGCGACTACAGCCTCGACGGAATCACATCCACCCCCATGACCTATTTTGACTTCACCGGCGGGGATGTAGATATTGCCATTGAAATGCTGAACACGGAAGACTTCCCCGAAATTACTTCGGCTACGGTTTCCCCGCTTTCACTGGGAATAACGCCGGTAATTGAGGGCAGGCGCGTTTCTTTTTCCGTCAGCGAGCCCGGTTCTTATACCGTACAGTTTAACGGCTCGTCTAAACGGGCGGTTCACATCTTCGCCAACCCGCCTGAAACCGACATCCCCGACCGCAACGACCCCAACGTGGTTTGGATAGAACCCGGCGAGTGGAACATCCTCGACGGCATAGGGCTTCAAAGCGGGCAGACGCTGTATATCTCCGGCGGGGCGGTCGTGCATACGACGGTGTCGGCGCAGTTCGCCGAAAACGTGACGGTGCGCGGGCGCGGAATGATCGACGGCAGCTTGTGGGATACCTGGCGGGGCGTCGAAGCCCATGTGCCGGTGGATTTCCGCTACTGCACCAATGTAAACGTGGAGGGCATCATCGTAAACAACTCCAACGCCTGGTGCTTCAATTCCTTTGAAACAAGCGGGGCGTTGGTGGATAACGTGAAAATCATTTCCGCCCGGCCCAACGGCGACGGCTTCACTTTGCAAAGCTGCCGCGACTATACCGTGCAAAATTCCTTTTCCCGCACATGGGACGATTCCTGCGTGGTGAAGAATTACGAGGGAAACACGGACAATATTTTGTTTAAGAATATGGTTATATGGACCGACTTGGCGCAGAGCTGCGAGATAGGCTACGAAACGAACAAGGGCGCGTTGGAAAACTCAATCATTTCCAATGTAACCTTCGAGGATGTCACCATCGTCAACGCCTTCCACAAACCCACCCTGTCCATCCATAACGCGGACGACGCATTGGTGGAGAACGTGACATACCGGAATATCGTGATTGAAAACGCTTCCATGGGTCTCGGCGACGCGGCGGACAACCGCCAACTGATAGATTTGACGGTCGCGCCCTCCGGTTGGAGCAGCACCCGCGAGCGCGGGACCATCCGCAACGTCCTGTTCGAGAACATCAACGTGCTCGCCGGAATACAAACGCCCACGGTGCGCATTTCCGGCTACGACGAAGATAAAAACATCGACGGCGTTACAATAAAGAACCTGACCGTTTTCGGGGAAAAGATAATCGACCTTGCGCAGCTTTCGGCCATGACCAGGTTCGCGTCAAATATAACGGTTGAGTAGGAGGCTGATTAAATGTCCGTAACAAAAAAATTAAGCGTCGCTTATTTGATTGTCATTGCCCTCGGCGCGTGCGGCGGTATCGTAGGGTTGCTGTTGGCTCCGGAGCCTGCCGCCGCTCCGGCGGGGCATGTGAATACGGAGTTCGTGACATGGGTGACCGTGCCCGCGCAAGACGCGGCGTCCACCCCGGCGCGGTTTGTTCTGCCGGAAATAGAGCCCTTCGTTTTACCGGAAGGCGTCAACCTCGCGGAAGGCATGAAAGTGGATTACAACGACTATACGGACGTGTACCCGGGCAGGAACGCGGTGGACGGGCGCGACCGCACCTATTGGGAAGCGCAGACTTTACCCAGTTGGTACACGGTGGATATGGCGGAAGCGCGGGAAATTTCCACCGTAACGCTGCAGCTCCCGCCTATCCGGGCGTGGGGGAAGCGCACGCAGGCGCTGAGCGTTTCGGTAAGCGAAGACGGGGAAAATTTTACGGAAGTTTCTCCGGAAGGCAGTTACGATTTTGACAACGCCTCCGGCAACGGGATTGTGATTTCCTTTGACACGGTAACGGCGCGGTTTGTCAGGGTGGATATAAAATCTAACACCGGCGCGAAGGGCGGACAGATTTCGGAAATTTCAATTTTCGAGTAGAAAATAAGCGCAAACAAAAGAGCCGGCAAAACGGTTTTGGATAACCGTATTTGCCGGCTCTTTTCACAGTGCTTGTATATTATATCAGCCCGGCGAGCTCCGCCATTTCTTTGATCGCCGCTTTTGAAACTTTCCTGTCTTTGTAGACAATCAAGTCGTCCGTGGTGTTGGTGAAGATACAGGCGGGCTCATATTTTTTCAAAATAATCAAATCCCCGTCCGTGTAGACCTCAAGCGCGTCCCTCACGTTGATATGTAACATCTTGCGCAGTTCGCTCGGAAGCACTACCCTGCCGAGCTCGTCCACATGTCTTACAATGCCAGTTGCCTTCATAAAAAAGACCCCCTTAATATATTTTTTCTTATTTTATCACATATGTCAAAAAAAGAAAATACTGTCACTTAAAAAAAATTTTATGTCGAAATGTTGTCCGACTTAGAACAAAATCGATATAGCGAATCAACTTTAGAGGTAACCATCGTCAGCTATGCATTGTAAATGGTCAAAAATTAAGTTGATTCGCTATAGCGAATCAACTTTGGATGTAACCATCGTCAGCTATGCATTGTAAACGGTTCACTCCCTGCGTTTTCTACGAAAACGCTACGTCCGTTCACCACAATGCATTGACGCTTCCGATGGTCA
>JAISWA010000258.1 GCA_031271275.1 Clostridiales bacterium
ATAGGAATGGGTAAACCCGAACGCGAACGCGCCGAGGGGGTTTAAGGTAAACGCGGCAGGGACAATCCGCCCGGCTTCGCCGTCTTCCGACACTATTTTGCCCCAGGTGACGTCGATTAGCCCGAGGGCGAAAAAAAACGAGAGGATGATACGAATCAGCGGCTGCTCATACTGTTCCCAGACCGCGCCGTAATAATAATCGCCGCCCCCGGTATTGACTACATACCTTCCGTCTTTTCTGGCGAAAAACAGGTTGGTAATGCGCAGATACCGCTCAAATTCACTGATGAGCACGGGCTGCCCCACCGGGCAGTACCTGAGTTCCCCCGCGATATTTTGGCGCGCGTCCGCCGGGTTGTGGCCGCGCTTCGCGTTGATTCCCCGTAGGATAGAGACCTCGTTATAATTTTTGCTTTTTAAATACGCCTCCAACAGTTTTTTGACCAACTGCTCATGGGACAGGCTCGACAGCGTAAGCGCGTTGCCGCCAACGACGACCTTTTCCTCCGCAACGCCAAGCAAACCGCCGAGCATACAAAGCGTTGTCAAAGGATAGGTAACCCACAAGCCGTCCGTTGTGCGCATTTCTTTGGGCTCGGCGTTTACCTCGGCGGTAAATTCCTCATACCCGCAGGCTTCCCAGATTTTGATGGCGGAAGCTTTGCTGAGCGCTCCGCTTTTGGTAACGGAAAGTTTTTTCCCGTTGCAAAACCGGACGATATTTTGAAAATCCCCTTTGCGGTTTTCCCGGGAGAAAAAGACGTACCGGTTTGCAATATCCGAGTACCGGCGCTTCATCTCCCCGACAATGCCGTACAGTTCCTTCCTGAAAGCGGGGAAGATTACGCCCCGGGGCACAAGCAGCCACAAAAGCGAGTTTTGGTCCGCGTAATACGCCTTATACACATCCAACCCGTTACGCTCGTACAAATAAAAAAAACTTCTCTGCCTGCCCTGTATTCCGAATTCTTTCGCAATCTCCCGGGCGCTTTCAACCGGCTCCGTCCCGTTGCTCCACACGTGCAGGGAAAGGATTTTCTGTTCCGGGGCGCTCAGCCTGCCCCAAAGCTGCTCAAAGCGCTTCGGCGCGCAGAAGTACCGGCACAGCGCTTCTACCAGCTCGTCCTTGTTAAGCCCTTTCGCCGCCTTGTATTCCTGCGGGCCGGTGAGAAAGAGAATATACCTGAGCGTACCCTGCCGGTTTTTTTCGCCCAACGGCATCGGATATAATTCCGCTCTGATTTGGTCGATTATCGTCATAGCGCAATCCCTTCAAATTAATTTCCCCGGCGGAGTATATACGCCAACTCGTCCCCGGTTTCAAATTTACGGGTGAAGGTCATTTCTTTCTCAAACGCTTCCGCGTAACGGGCGGCAAAGCCGATATTCCTCCCGGTCAGCATTTTCATAGGAAAGGTGACGACGGTATACTTCGCGTTGATACCGCGCAGCAGTTCGTACCCCCTGCCCTTTTTCTGCTGCGCCAACACCGGCAGCAGCTTGAACAGGAACGCGATATCCGCGCGCTCGGGCGGGGTTTCGTGGAAGTGTGCAGGCTCAGTATACGCGAGGCGTCGGAATGCGAAATCAGGTTTTCCAACGCCTTTTCCGCTTTTTTGTAATTTCTGCCGTCATTCTGAGCCGCAGGCGAAGAATCTTTCCCTTTATACCTATAGGATTCTTCGCTGCGCTCAGAATGACCTACCGGAGGTTGATGGGCTATAATTTCCGCCGTCTGTATAGTTCCCACGGAATGAACAGTACAACCCAAACGGCGGCGAGCAGACCGAGCACGGGCAGGATATAAAACCGCCCCACTACCGACTCGAAGGCTTCCAACGGCGTGTTCTTAGGCGCGAAGGTCAGGAACATATAATTGGCGGAGCGCGGCGCTTCCTGCGGGTCGATGCGGTTGATAACCTGGTTGGCGGCAAAGCAAACGGCAAGCCAGCATAAAAGCATACCGAACAGCTTCGGCAAATCCCGCAGGCGCGGGCGGAAACCGAGCACCGCCACTAAATATACCCCGGCGCAGATGATGGCGCCGTGGGAAAACATCGTCTGGAAAAATTCAAAGCAGAAGGGCGTATAGACCGGTTTGTCCGGCGTAAGCAGCGCGAAAACCGCCGCGGGCATGGCAACGCCGTAAGTAAACGCGACGAAGGAATGCTTGATTCTTTCATTCCCGGTGAACAGCATGACGGGGCCGGTAAAGATAATAGTGGCGCACAAATGCAGGGGAAGCCAGTCCTGAAAGGTAAAAATCCCGAAATAAACGCCCCAGACGATACGGGAAATTTCGGAAACGATAATGGAAAAAATAAGCGCGGCGAAGCAGCGTTCCCGGGCCGCCCGCCCGCGTTTGCGCGCAAGCAGGCACAGCAGCAGCGTAATAATTGCCCAACCGCCTATGTATATCCAGTGGGGCGGCGAGAGGTATTTGAATTGAAGCTCCGGCGGCACGTTCAGGTTAGGCGCGAAAAAAGACTGCATTACACGACCTCCATCAGCATGGTATAAAACCGCAGATTGTGAATGGTGGCGAGCCGCGCCCCGAGTGCGTCGCCGATGCTCACCAGATGCCGCAGATACGCCCGGGAGTACCGCTTGCAGGTATAGCAGTCGCACAGCGGGGAAACGGCGCGCGCGTCCCGGCGGTATTCGTCGTCCAACAGATAGTAGTGGCTGAAAAAATCCGGTTCGCTTACGTCTATCTCTTTTATATCCGCGTATTTTTCGTTGAATACATACAGCCTGTTGTGCCGCGCCTCCCGCGTGGGTATCACGCAGTCGAACAGCTCGTACCCCATGCGCCGGCACGCGGCGATATTCTCCGGCCTGCCCACGCCCATGGCGTATTTGATTGCGCCTTCGGGCATCAGTTCCGCGGTGTACGCCAAAATATCCTCCGTCAAACGCCCTTTTTCGTCCAGTGGCCAACCGCCGAAACCGAACCCGTCGAAGCCGATATCCGTAAGCGCTTCCACGCAATATTTCCGCAGAGCTTTGTCGCCGCCGCCCTGTATGATTCCGAACAGCAGCGGCCTGGCGTCGGATAAATTCCTGTATTTTTTTGAAGTCTTTAATATCCGCCCGTACTCGTCCTTGCAGCGCCTCGCCCACTTGACCGTGGTTTCAACGGAAAGCTTCTGGGTCTCGTAGGAATCGCTCGGGTGGGTGCAGTAGTCGAGGCACATAAAAATATCGGAGCCGTAAGCCGCCTGCGACTGTATGCATTTTTCCGGCGAAAGGGAAATTTTCTTCCCTTCCTGACGGAAAATAATTTCATTGGCGCGGATTTCTCCAAAGGCGGCGTTCTCCCGTATCAGGGAAAAAACCTGAAACCCGCCGGAATCCGTCAGGATGGGCAGCCGCCAACCGGTCATTTCGTGCAGGCCGCCCAACGCCTTCACCACGGACGCGCCGGGTTTGGCCATTAAATGATAGGCGTTCATCACCAGACCGGGAACGCCGCAGTTTTCCAAATCCCCCGCGTCAACGCAGCGCACCACGCCCCGGGTACCGTCCGGGAAAAAGGCGGGCAGTTTCACCCGCCCGCGAGGCAGATTCAGTTCATCCATTGAGCAAGCCCTTTATGTTTAACGACGCGCCGTAGACGTCTTTTTTAGCCAAACGCGCGCGGTTGGATTCATAAAGGGTCCGCACCGCCGTTTTAAGGGAAACGTCCGCCTTTACCATAATATCCACAAGCTGCGCCTCAAGGGACGGGGAGGGTCCGGCGTTTGTTTCCGCCGCGCCTGCCCCTTCGGTTTTTATATGGATAACGCCGGCGTACTCGCCCTTGCCCGCGTTTAAGTTTTCCCGCAGTTCTTCCA
>JAISWA010000186.1 GCA_031271275.1 Clostridiales bacterium
GCGCAGATGGCAAGCTACGCGGAAGAAAACCATCTGCGATACTACAACTTTATTAATAATCTGGACGATATCGGGCTCGACTTCACACAGGACACCTACGACGGCGGCTTGCACCTTAACGTATACGGCGCGGAAAAATTCACTTCCTACCTGGGCGAAATACTGCGAAGGGAAAACGCCCTGCCCGACCGCCGCGGCGAAGCGGAAACCGCCCGGCGTTGGGCGGTAAAAAGCGCCGCCTACGAAGATATGAAGGCGGCGCAGTTGGCGGATATCCAAGAAACCGGGAAGGTGGAGACTTTTCTAATTATGAGACCTATTCCATAACGGTCATCCTGAGCGCAGCGAAGGATCATGCCCTTGCAAAACAAGGATTCTTCGCTGCGCTCAGAATGACATCGTGGAATGACGTCGTGGAATGACATCGTGGAATTTCATCGCAAGCTTATAGGTTTAGTTCGCTTTACGCTTCGCTATTTTTTCCAACCACGCCTCAAACCGTTCGCGGTGCAGCGCGGCGGTCCATTCTTTGTAAATAATATACGTCTTGTTGTTAAACTTGAAAAATTCCTTCCAATACTTGATTTTACCGTTTACCGTGCGGTTCTCGTTCAGCCCGCTGTGGGAAGTGACTTCCTTGAATACGGGGGCCTTAATCCCGAAAGTTTTAAGGGAATACTCCGTCGTGAGCAACCGCCTGACCTCGCCGGGCGGCAGCGCGTTCTCGCTTGAAATCCGGACAAAAGTCGCTTTGATTTGCTTGCGGATAGAGCCGTCCCCGGCGGTTTCCGCTTCGCCTTCGCTTGCTGCCGCTTCCCCCGCGGGCGCGGCAACGGTTTCCGGCGGCGCTTCAACAGGCGTGTCGGGCGACCGGTCCCCCGGTTCCATTCCTTCGCGCTCCGCGGCGTTTTCGGATAAGCTCTGCTGCTTTCCCTTCTTCTTGCCGTCCTGCTGCTTGCGGCCGCGCTGCTGACGCTGCAAGCCGTTGGGCAATTCCATAATCGCGTACAGGAAACTCATGCCCTCCGGCACGTTAAAGATGGAATTTACCTTCGAGCCGTCCGGCAGCGTTATTTCCAACCCGCGCATGTCGGGCATGACCGTGCCCTTGTTCCCCACCATTCCGCGCCGCGCGATTTTGAGCGTGGTGCCTTCCGCCTGATACAGGCTGTAGGGGCTGTTGGTCACCACAAAGCGGATAAATTCCCCGAAGCGCTTGAATTTGTACATGGAAAGCTTCAAACCCGGCACATAGAAATCCACATAGGTTTTAAACACGGAAATCTCAATGTCCGTATTGTCGTCGTCCGCGATGGCGAACAGCGCGTTCATCAAATCGCGGATGACAAGCAGCGCGCCGTGTGTATCGTTCAGGTTCCGGCAAATGGGGATATCCGCGTTTATCAGCGCCTCGGAAAATTTATTTTTAGGCAGGCTGTTGGGGATTCTTTTCGGCCCCGGCTTTGCGTTAACCAGGGGCGCTCCGTTCACGGTGACCACGTCGCCCGCGCCGCTTTGGACGGTTGTTCCGTTATCGGCGGGCGGCGCGCTCACGGCTGCCAAATCGTTTTCCGCCTCGGCGCCGTTTTGCTCGCCGGAGGAAACCGACGCGGCATAAGCGAAGGTGGAGCGTATGCTCGTCGCCGTCAGGGATTTGTCCGACTTTTCAAGGGCAATAAAATAATCGCAGGCGCTTCTGAAAATAATATTTGAATTTTTGCTGAAGCCGCAGCCGATTACGCGTTTGCCGTGCTCGTGCAGCTTTTTCGCCAGAAACGCGAATATCCCGTCGCCGGAAACAATCACGTAATTCTCGATGTCGGGACGCGTGCCGAGCAGTTCCACCGCGTCGATTATCAGGTTTACGTCCGCGGCGTTCTTGATGCGGTCGTTCTGGTTCGTGTTAAAAACCTGCACCGGCTCAATGCCCACCTGCAGTACGGAATACCGCAAATTGCGGTTAATCTGCGCAGCCCAGTCCGTGTACGCCTTCTGCACGGAAACGCCCAAAACCCCGTCCACGTCCAAAATGCGCCGGTAAATCTCGTCAAGCTGTATGACGGTGTTGTTCCTTCCGGAAAAAAGCCCGAGCAAATTCTCCACGTCGTAAAATATTGCCGTGTTGCATACCATTTAAAAAACTCCGTTCGTTACCAAATAAAATACGTTTCAGTATAGCATGTACCAAACGGGAGGTAAATGACGTTCCGCCGTCGAACGCGTTCGCTTCATAAAACAGCGGCTATTTACAAACCGGCTTTCATGCTCCAAAATGCGGCAAACAGGGAAGGGCGCCACAAATGGAGCGTGTCCCAATTTTATTTGAAACATTTCCCATGGGAGCGGTGAAGAAATGCGCGTTGCCGAAAAAATAATCGTAACGGCGCAACGTGACGCGGCTGACGCGGCGTTTGCGGAAATACAAAGCATAGCGCCAGGCGCGAAGCCGGTTAAGTTTTTAAGCCCCGAGGCGCGGCTGATAAGCTTGCCCTGCGGCTTCCCCGCGTTGGCGGAAAAGCTGCGCGCCGCGCCGAAGGCGGCGATATTTATACGGCATATCTTCCCCGCGGCGTATATTTCCGCGCTGCGGGAAGCGGACCGCGGGGCGGCGTGGCTGAATGGCGGAAGCGCCGGCGCGGCTTTTTCCGTACAAATGCGGGTGGAGCCCCGTGACGGCGCGCTGTACGCCCGGGCGGCGGAAATTTTGCGCGGTACGGAGGAAACTTTGACCGCGCGGGGTTTCGTAAAAGACGACAAGAACCCGGAATGGGTTGCTTCGCTGTTTATTCACGGGGAAGACTTGTACGCGGGCGTTTCCGCCTGCGCGGACAACCTTTCCAAGTGGAATGGCGGCGAAATGCGTTTTAAAAAGGACGCGGACTTCATCAGCCGCGCGGAATTTAAACTGCTTGAAGCGTTTGAGGTTTTCGGAATCGCGCGCGGGAGTGTGTTATCGGAAAATGCGCGGCAGGCGGCCCTTTCCGCCCTCGACCTCGGCGCGGCGCCCGGCGGTTGGACGAAAGCGCTGCTTGAGCGCGGTTACCGCGTTACGGCGGTTGACCCGGCGGAAATGCATGAGCGTCTTAAGGAACGCGAAAATTTCACGCACCTCAAGGATATCGCGCAGCGCCTGCCCGCAGGCGGGCAGTATGATTTGATCGTCAACGACATGCGCATGGATATGTTTGATTCCTGCCGGGTTATGCTTGATACGGCGGAGCGGCTGAAACCGAATGGGCAGGCGGTTATAACGCTGAAGCTCAGCCCCGGCGGGTGGCGAAAAAAAACGCTGCGGGCGCTTGAATTATTGGAAAAAAAATACCGCGTGCTTGGCGCGCGGCAGTTGTTTCATAACCGGGAGGAGGTTACGGTGTGGTTAGCCCATCCTCCCCTTCAGCACCACAACGCCTAACGGCGGTAGTTTTATGGGAATACTGTCCGGTCTGTTGTCGCACAAATACGCCTCGGTTTTTAACGTCCCCGGGTTGATAATCCCGCTTCCGCCGTATTTTTCGTCGTCGCTGTTCAAAATTTCCGTGTATTTGCCCGGCACCGGCACGCCCACCCGGTAATCCAAGTGGGGTACCGGCGTAAAATTGCAGATAAACACCAAAAACTCATAAATGGGGCCTTTCGTTTCCTGGTCGGCTTTGCTGCGGCGTTTCTTTTCCCCCCGCCTAAAGAAGGAGATCACCGAACGCTCCGCGTCGTCGCAGTTAATCCACTCGAAGCCGCCGCCCCGGAAGTCGTCCTGCCAACAGGCTTTTTCCGTCAGGTATAAATGGTTCAAATCTTTTACGAACCGGTGCGTACTGCGGTGGTGGTCGTATTGGTCAAGCAGGAACCAGTTGAGGCTCTTGCCCTCGTACCATTCCTCAAACTGCCCGAACTCCCCGCCCATGAACA
>JAISWA010000014.1 GCA_031271275.1 Clostridiales bacterium
AAAATCCTCACCGCGCTCACCGCCCTTGATTATTTGAACCCGGACGATGTCGTCACCGTAGGGAAGGAAATTTACGGGCTGCCCTCCGACTACAATACCGCCATACACGCCGAGGGCGAGACCATTACCGTCCGCAACCTGATTCGCGCGCTGATGATCCGTTCCGGCAACGAGACGGGCTGTATTCTCGCGCTTAACACCATCCGCGTGAAAGAGGAGCGGCAGAACATCCCTTACGCCGACGCGGAGCGGCTTTTTTGCGTTTTGATGAACGAAAAGGCCCGCGACCTCGGCGCGCTTGACACTAATTTTACCAACCCCTACGGGCTGCAAAGCGAGGACCATTACACCACCGCTTACGATATGGCGCTAATCAGCCGCGCGTACATGGCGAGTCAAACGCTGCGGCAAATCGCGGGGGAACGCGCGTATACCGGCGACAGTTTGGAAGGACGTTCTATTGAAAGCGCGGAGGTACGGCAATATAATTGGGAAAGCCACAATTTTATGCTGCTTCCGGGGGAGTTTTATTATCCCTACGCCAACGGAATAAAAACCGGCTTTACGGACGAAGCCGGCGACTGCGTTACCGTTTCCGCGAAAAAAGGCGATATCGAGCTGATTGCGGTGATATTCAACTCCCCGGAGCCGGGGCGCTGGCAGGACGCGCGGCTGCTGCTCGACTACGGTTTCGAGACCTACGGGTTTGAAACCATCCATACCAAAGACGAAATACTCGGTAGCTTCACCGTCTCTAACCCCCGCCTCGGCGCGGAAAGCGAAATCGATATTCTGGCTGACGACGGAGCGGTGCGGTTTATGCGGAAGGGCGACTCGCAGCGGCTTGAGCGCGTGATTACTTTCGACGAGGCTTATTTAACGGGAGAGGACGGCGCGCTCGCCCCGCCCATAGAAGCGGGCGCGACGGTTGGAGCCGTTTCTTATGCCTTAGACGGCGCTACGGTTTACGAGAGCACGGTACGCGCCGCGTCAGGGGCGTTGGTACGCGACTTTGAAAGCGACGTGGATTATTATATCGAACAGGTTAAAACCAATATCTTTACCATAAAGGCGCTGCCGTATTGGTTTGGGGCGGCGGGTTTCCTTGTGGGGCTGATCGGAATCATCGTCGCGGCAGTCAGCCGGCGTAAAAGCCGGAGAGACAGTTGGCGCGGCGGCGGGCGCTCGTTTAGCCATTACGGCAGGTATAAATAAAAAATGCAGGAAAAGCCATTCTGATACGATAGGAGATTTACGATATGAACGGTGAGCGCATATTAATCATCGAAGACGAGGAACAAATGGCAAGGTATCTTCAACTGGAACTCACATACGAGGGGTACTCCGTAGATACCGCCGGCGACGGGCGCGACGGGTATGAGATGTTTGAGCGGGGCGAGTATGATTTGGTGCTGCTCGATTTGATGCTTCCGGGGCTAAACGGGCTTGAGGTCTTGCGCAGAATACGCAAGTCGGAAAATACGCCGGTTGTCATTATCACCTGTAAGGACGAGGTGATGGACAAGGTGGTCGGGCTTGACTCGGGCGCAGACGACTATATCGCCAAGCCCTTCGCCATTGAGGAACTGCTTGCGCGTATTCGCGTCACGCTGAAAAAGAGCGGCCAAAAATCAGAAAAGACAGGGTTGGGCGTGATAACCTTCGCGCCGCTGACCATAGACACGCAGCAACGCATGGTCAAGTTTGAGGATACGCCTATTGAATTGACCAAGACGGAATACGACCTGTTGCTGCATTTGGTACAAAACAAAAATGTGGTGCTCACGCGCAAACAAATCGTAAGCGCGGTTTGGGGGTTCGACTACGAAGGGCACACGAATATTGTGGACGTGTATATCCGGTATTTACGCACGAAAATAGACGAGCGCTTTGACACTAAAATTATCCGAACCATACGGGGAGTGGGTTATTACGCCAAGGAACAGGAGTAAGCGTTACCGCCCCCTTTCTTCGGGCAACACAAGCCGCAGAAGGCTGCGGAAATCCATACTTCATATCAGCGACATGGCAGAACGCATTTATATCGAGAACCTGCACCAACGCATAGACGACCCTTCCGGCGACGCGGCGGTGCGGCAGTTGGTATACACCATCAACACCATGATAGAGCGTCTGGAAAAGGAAGTCCGCAAGCAGGTTTTTTTTATATCCGACGCGTCTCACGAAATGCGGACGCCCATCGCGGTAATCAAGGGTTATATCGATTTGTTGAACCGTTGGGGCAAGAACGACCCGAAAGTCATACAGGAAGCCATCAACGCGATCAAATTGGAAACCGAACGGATGAGTTCGCTTATCACCATGCTGTTGTCTTTGGTGCGAAGCGGCGACGCGGCAAACGGAAGCAAACTTCAGATGACTTCGCTTAACGCGGCGGCGAGGACGGTGTTGCGGGAATTAGAGGTGCTTAACAATGACGGGTTGGCCGCGCTTAGCGAGGAATCGGACGAGTACGTTCTCGGCAACAGCGAAATGATTATGCAAATGATACACATATTTATAGACAACGGCTTGAAATACGCCAAAGCAAACAGCGAGCCGATGCAGATCATCATTTCCGGAGACGAGAACGGAAGTTATCTAACCGTGAAGGACTCCGGAATCGGCATCCACGAAGACGATTTGCCGTATATTTTTGAGCGTTTTTACAGGGCGGACAAATCCCGCTCGGGGCATATGCCCGGTTTTGGGCTCGGGCTTGCCATAGCGGACGCCATATCCCGCGTACACGACGCCACCATAGCGGTGCACAGCGAATTGGGCATAGGAACCGAGTTTACCGTCCGGTTCCCGAAACCCCTGCGGACGGAAGAATAAGTTACTATTACGGTTTGTGATATATTAATACGTTGTCGCCGTCTGCCTCCGGGTGCTCGCGTTCAAATAACAAGCCGTTGTTAAGGATTACGCGCTTTGAAGCCCTGTTGCTTTTTTTACAGCTTACCACCGGTTCGATGATTCCGAGCTGCTCCGCTTTGATAAGCGCGAGCCTTAAAATTTCCGTCCCGTACCCGCCGCGCCGCTCGGAAGGGCGGACGGAATACCCGATGTGGCCGTTGTGGTATACTTCCTCGCGCAGGTAACGGCGTATATTGGCGACGCCGACGATAACGCCGTCTGAAAGCCTGACCGCGAAATACGTCGTGGCGGGCAAAAGGTCGGCGTTAAGGCCAAGGTCAATTTCCCGCGCGTTTTTCAGCCACTCGTTGAAGTCGTCATAGCGGTGCAGGTCGCAGGAGCCTTGGATATTTTTTTCCCCGCTTTGCAAAAATTCCTCACGGAAAGCCATAACGTAGTTTTTCATTTCAAGCGAAGGCGTTTTAAGTTTTATTTTTTCCGGTTTTGATTTCATCCTTAACCTCCTGTGTTATACTGCCTGTATTTTACACATCTCCCGCGAGTTGCACAATTGGAAGGGGCAAATAAATGATACGAAGCATGACCGGCTACGGCCGGGGCGAATGCCTTTCGCACGACCGGCGCTTTAAGGTGGAGGTCAAATCGGTAAACCACCGGTACGGCGATATTTCCATTAAGCTGCCGCGTTTTTTGAACCCTTTTGAAGACGCGGTGCGCAAACGCCTCGCGAAAGACATACAGCGCGGGAAGGCGGACGTGTTCATCCACTTTGAAACCTTTACCGAGCGGGACATCCGCGTGACGGTAAACGCCGCTTTCGCCGACGCGTATGAGCACGCCCTGCGGGACCTTTCTTCGCGCTATATTCTGCCGGACGGCGTTACCCTTTCCATGCTTGCCGCCCATCCCGATATTATCAACGTAGAAAAAGATTCGATGGACGACGCCACCCGTATCGAATTATGGGACACGCTTTCCACCGCGTTGGAACAGGCGCTTTTGCGCTTTAACGCCATGCGCGAGGCGGAAGGCGGGGCGCTTAAGCGCGACCTGCTCGAAAAGCGGGAAAAGATACGCGCCTTACTTTCCAAAATAGCGGAACGCGCGCCCGCCGTCACGGAGGAATACGCCGCCCGCCTGCGGGAACGCGTGGCGGAAACGCTGGCGCAGGTCGGGCTTGCGCCGGACGAGGGCAGGTTGCTTACGGAAATCGCCGTATTCGCCGACCGCTCGTGCATCGATGAGGAAATCACGCGGCTTGGCAGCCATATCGGTCAGATGGGCGAGATTTTGGCGGCGGAAGGCGAGACGGTAGGGCGCAAATTGGATTTCCTCGTGCAGGAGCTTAACCGCGAGGCAAACACCATCGGTTCCAAGTCAAGCGACGCGGCGCTAACGAAGTTGGTCGTCGAGCTAAAGAGCGAAGTGGAAAAGATACGGGAGCAGGTGCAGAACATTGAATAGCTTTAAATTAATCAACATCGGCTTCGGCAACCGCGTCCCCGCGGGGCGGGTGGTGGCGTTGGTAAGCAACGAGTCGGCCCCGGTCAAACGCATGATACAGGAGGCGCGTGAGAAAGGCGTACTCATCGACGCGACCCACGGGCGAAAGACCCGCGCGGTGGTGGTGACGGACAGCGGTCATATCTTGCTTTCGTCCATACAGCCGGATACAATAGCCAACCGGGCGGACGACAGCGCCGACAATGTTTAAACTTCCGGGAGCGCGCCGATAATGCAGGGTATGTTGGTGATTATCTCCGGCCCGTCCGGTTCGGGGAAGGGCACGGTGGTAAAACGGCTCGACCCGTCCCATGGGTACGCGCTTTCCGTTTCGGTCACGACGCGGGCGCCCCGGGCGGGCGAACGGGAAGGCGTGGATTATTTCTTCCGCACCGAAGACGAGTTCACGCGAATGCGGCAGCATAACGAGCTGCTTGAGCACGCGGTGTATGTGGGCAATTATTACGGCACGCCCCGCCAATATGTGGAGGAAATGATTGCTAAAGGCAAGGTCGTGGTGCTCGAGATAGAAGTGGTGGGCGCGCTGCAGGTGAAGGAAAAGTTCCCGGAGGCGGTGCTCGTTTTCCTGATGCCCCCGACAATTTCTGAGCTTGCCCGGCGCTTGCAATGCCGCAATACCGAAGACCGGCTGACCATCGAGGACCGCCTGAGACGCGCAAGGGAAGAAATCGCGCTGATACCCCGGTACCAGTACCTTGTGGTAAACGACGAAATATCCGAAGCGGTGGGGAGGATTAACGCCATTGTCGAGGCAGAACGGCTGAGACCCCAACGCTGCGCGGACGAGATAGAATTTTTTTCAGGAAACTAATTTCAGGAAATGAGGTAAAAGAATGCTGCGTCCTTCTTATTCGGAATTAATGGACACTATTAACGAAGGAAAGCTTGTGGACAGCAAGATCACTAGCCGTTATACCATCGTGCTCGCCGCCGCGAAACGCGCGAGGCAGATTATCGACGGTGCCAATCCGCTGACTTACGCGCCCACCGACCGGGCGGTTTCCATCGCGGTAAGGGAAATGAGCGAGGGAAAGTTGGTCATCAACGTAAAGGAAGACATGCTCGACGGGAATTATGAGCGGATGCTCAACGCCCAGAATAAATATAAAGGCATCACCGCCGTGTCGAAGGACGACCTTCGGGAAGATTTGAAAGACAAGTACGAGCCGGACCAATACTCCGCCGGGGGCGACGAGGACGGCGACGACGAGGACAGCCTGTACAAAGACCATTACGACGACGAAAAAGACCCGTATAAGAATATGTATGAAGCAGAGGACTATGGGGATTCCGACGAGGAATGATTTATGTTTCGGTATGCGTAGATTCCGCCAGCCCGGAAGTTGACCGGCTTTTTACGTATTACGTTCCGGATGAGATTGCGGAAGCCGTTGTACCGGGTATGCGCGTGCAGGTTCCCTTCGGGCTCGGAAATAAAATGTATAAGGCTTATGTGACGGGTTTTGCGGAGCAGCCGGATATCCCTCCGGGGAAAATAAAGCCCGTGGCGCGCGTTCTCGGAAGTTACCCGGTTTTTACCGAAGAAACGCTCGCCCTCGCTTTCTGGATGAAAGAAAAATATTACGCGACGCTTGCTCTTTGTATGCGTTGCGTTTTACCGTCCGGGCTTACCGGTGACGGCGTTCCGCCAAAGCCACGGCAGAAAAAAGCCGCGGGGAAAAAGGAAAGCGCTTTAAACGGCGGGCGGGCGGGTTGGCCCGAACCGACGGACGAGCAGCAAGCCGCTATAAACGCAATCCTTCCCAAACTGCGCGGACGCGTTTCGGAAAATTCCCCGGTTTTTTTGCTTCACGGGGTCACGGGAAGCGGAAAGACGGAAGTTTACTTACATATTATTGCCGAGACGTTAAAGCTTGGTAAACAGGCGATTGTGCTCGTGCCGGAAATCGCGCTTACCCCGCAGACGGTGGCGCTGTTTACGGAGCGGTTCGGGGAAGCGGTGGCGGTGACCCACAGCCGGTTAAGCGGCGGCGAGCGTTTCCGGTTATGGAAGCGGGCGCTTGACGGGGAAGTTTCCGTAATGATAGGCCCCCGCTCGGCGGTGTTTACCCCCTTTAAACAGCTTGGCGCGATTATCATAGACGAGGAGCACGAGCACACTTATCAATCGGAAAACACGCCCAAGTACGACGCCCGGGAGGTCGCCCGGCGGCGGGCGGCGGTTTGCGGCGCGGTAACGGTGATGGGCTCCGCCACGCCGAGCCTGGAAAGTTATTACCGCGCGGCGGAGGAGCGCCGGTATACGCTGCTCAAGCTTACCGAGCGGGTCAACCGGATGTTCCCAAGCGTTGAGGTCACCGATATGCGGCGGGAACTGGCCGAAGGCAACGTATCTTTGTTTGGTCGCCCGTGTATGGCTGCCCTCGCCGAAACTTTCGCGGAAGGCAGACACGCCCTGCTGTTTTTGAACCGGCGCGGGCATTCGTCTTTTGTTTCCTGCCGTTGGTGCGGGCATGTGCTTAAATGCGTAAACTGCGACGTAAACTATACGTGGCACTCGGCGGGCGAAAAGCTGCTTTGCCATTACTGCGGGCGGGAGGTCGCGCTCCCTTCCGAGTGCCCCGCCTGCGGTTCGGAATATTTAAAGAACTTCGGGCTCGGCACCCAAAAGGTGGAGGAGGAAATGAGCCTGCACTTCCCCGGAATCAAATGCCTGCGAATGGATTTCGATTCCACCAAAGGGAAGGACGGTCACGGGAAAATACTGGAATCTTTCCGACGGGGCGAAGCGCAGGTTTTAATCGGTACGCAGATGATTGCCAAGGGGCTTGACTTCCCCAACGTGGTGCTTGTATGCGTCCTCGCGGCGGATATGTCGCTGTTTAGCGGGGACTTCCGCGCGGGGGAATATACCTTCCAATTGCTTACGCAGGTTTCCGGCCGCGCGGGCCGCGCCGGTTACAGCGGGCGCGTTTTTTTGCAGACGTACAACCCGGAGCATTACGCCATTGAGTTGGCGCGAAAGTCCAACTACGAAGCTTTTTATAAGCGGGAAATCGCGCTGCGGAAATCCATGCGGTATCCGCCGTTTACGCATATCTTCGAGGTGCTGTTCACCGGGCCGGACGAAAGGGCCGTTATCACGGCGCTGCACAAATTGCGCGCGGTGATGGGGTACTGCAACAAAAAAGGGTTTTTTGAAACGCTCGGGCCTGCCCCGGCATTTGTTTCCAAGATAAAAAGCCAGTACCGGTGGAAGATTTTGGTGAAAGGCGCGGACGGGGAACTTTTAAAAAAATTTGTATTATACTGCATCAGGAAATTAAAGGACAACGACCCGTTGGCGGGGGTGTCGGCAAACCTGACGCTCGACCCGACGGGGTTGGAGTAGCAATCGGTGATTGAGGGGTTTACATGGCTTTACGACAAATCAGGGTTTTTGGAGACGACATTCTTCGCAAAAAGGCGAAGCCGGTCGGTAATATTAACGCGGGTACTTACGCGCTGCTTGACGATATGTTGGAGACGCTTCGCAGCAAGAACGGCGTCGGGCTTGCCGCGCCGCAGGTGGGAGTGCTCAGGCGTATCGCGATAGTGGAGCATGAGGATAAGTTATACGAAATGATCAACCCGACGATTATAAAAAGCGAAGGCAAGCAGCGGCACAGCGAGGCGTGCCTCTCCGTGCCGGGCAAGCAGGGGGACATCGACAGGCCCTACTATGTCAAGGTAGAAGCCTATGACCGCAACGGCAATGTCTTTACGGTGGAAGGCAAAGATTTCCTATCTTCCGTGCTGTGTCACGAGCTTGACCATTTAGACGGGGTGCTGTACACCGACCGGGCTTCCAACGTGCGGGAAGATACCGGAAACGAAAGAAAAGAGTGACGATGAAACTGATTTTTTTCGGTACTCCGGATTTCGCGGCGGTCATTTTAAAGGCGCTGCTTCCGGCGCATCAGGTGCTCGCGGTGGTGACCCAACCCGACCGACCCAAAGGACGCGGCCACGCGGTGCAATTTTCGCCGGTAAAGGTATTGGCGGCGGATAATAACCTGCCCGTACATCAGCCGGAAACACTCCGCGGCGTTTCGATACGGGAAATTTTAGCGGAATACGGCGCGGACGCGTTTATTGCGGCGGCATACGGGCTGCTGCTTCCGCCAAAGATTCTCGCGCTGCCGAAGCACGGCTGCCTGTGCGTGCACGCCTCGCTGCTTCCCAAATACCGGGGCGCGGCGCCTATGCAGTACGCTATTTTAAACGGCGACACGGTTACGGGCGTTACGATTATGCAGATGGACAAGGGCATGGATACCGGGGATATGGTTTTGCAGCGCAGGCTTCCCATACTTCCGGGCGAGCGTTTGCCGGGTTTGCACGACCGTATGGCGGCGCTCGGGGCGGAGTGCATACTGGAAACGCTTTCGCAAATCGAAAACGGCACGGCGGAACGCACGCCGCAGGACAACCGCCTCGCGACTTACGCGCCCATGATTTCCAAAGAGGACGGGCATATAGACTGGGGCAAAACTTCCGCGCAGGTCATGAATGTGATTCGCGCGACGGACCCGTGGCCCGGGGCGTACACCCTGTATCAGGGACAAGCCCTGAAGGTTTGGGAATGCGAGCCGCTAAGCGGCGGCAATAATACCGGCGAGCCGGGAACGGTTTTGCGGTCGGACGCGCGAAGCGGTCTGCTGATTAAAACCGGCGACGGGGTTATGAAAGTGTTGGAAGTGCAGGCCGTCGGAGGCAAACGCATGGCGGCGGCGGATTATTTGCGCGGGCATCCGGTGGAAGCCGGGGCGAAACTCGCGTAATCGCGTGGGATGAAATGACATTATATTAATAGGAGGCTTTTAAAATGGTGGTAAACGCGAAGGAAATGATTCAAAAGGCAAACCGGGGGCATTACGCGGTGGCGCAGATCAACATCAATAACTTGGAGTGGACCAAGGCGGCGCTGCTTACCGCGCAGGAGTTAAACAGCCCGGTAATACTCGGGGTTTCGGGAGGCGCGGGCAAATACATGACGGGCTTTAGCACCGTCGCCGCCATGGTGCGCGCGATGGACGATTCCCTCGGCATCACCGTTCCGGTGGCGCTTCACCTTGACCACGGCGGTTATGAAGAAAGCCTCGCCTGCGTAAAAGCCGGGTTCTCGAGCATTATGTTTGACGGAAGCCATTTCGCCTTCGAGGAGAACATGGCAAAGACGGCGGAGTTGGTGAAATTAGCCCACGAGAACGGGATGACCATCGAAGCGGAAGTGGGAAGCATCGGCGGCGAAGAAGACGGCGTCGTGGGCATGGGCGAGGTAGCGAGCCCCGAGGAATGCAAAAAAATCGCCGACCTCGGCGTGGATTTCCTCGCGGCGGGCATCGGGAATATTCACGGCGTATACCCCGCCAACTGGAAGGGGCTCGACTTTGCCACGCTTGAGCGCATTCACGAAATCACCGGAGGCATCCCGTTGGTGCTGCACGGCGGCACAGGCATCCCCGCGGAGATGATACAAAAAGCGATTTCACTCGGCGTTTCCAAAATAAACGTCAACACCGAATGTCAACTTTCCTTCGCGGCTGCCACGCGGAAATACATCGAAGACGGGAAAGACAAGCAGGGCAAGGGCTTCGACCCGCGCAAGCTGCTCGCCCCCGGCTTTGAGGCGATTAAGGTTACGGTACGTGAAAAGTTGGAGTTGTTCGGTTCGGCGGGGAAGGCGTAAGCATTAGTATTACAGCTGCCGATTCACGATTTTTGCGAAGCGTCAAATGAGGGCAGTGAGCGAGCCAAAGTATTAGAGCGTGTTCCCACAACGGAAGCAGCCCGATTGATGAGACGATTTTACGCCGGTCGATGACAAAGAATGGCGTAAAATCGACCATAAAGAGGGCTGTTTCCGGTAGTGGGAATGCCTTAAATGAAGCCGAATATTACGAAGATGGATAAAAATAAACCCTGTTTTCATACCGGTCGTCCTGTTCAACCGCGTCCCCTTCAATGCCATACCCGAGCAGTACGGAAGCGCAGGGCTTATACCCTTCCGGAATTAGCAGCTCTTTCAGCCACTGTTCCCGCTCCGCTCCGTGAAACGCGAATAGGGGGAAATACGCCCAACATGAACCGACGCCCAACGACTTCGCCGCAATCAGCATGTTCTGGATGGACGCGCCGCACACCGCTTCGTATTGGATGGAACTTTCGTTTCCCGAAACGATAACGACGGTGGGCGCGCCGTATGTACCGTCAAACCCGGGCGTGGAAAACAAGTTCCGCTGAAAATCGCCCAGTTTTATCCCTTCCGCAATAGCCGACCGGTTAAGGCGGTCTATCACAGCCCTGTCGCGTATCACCGTAAAGCACCGGGAATCCGGCGAAACATACGGTGCTTGCTGACCGGCTTTCAATATTGCCGTGAGCATTTCCCCCGGGATGACATCGGGTTTATACGCGCGGACGCTTCGGCGCGAGGCAATGGCGTTTAATACTTCGTTCAAAATAATCCCGACCTTTACGAAGTTATTTTCTATCTAACGCGGAAACCGTCTACCGCGCGCTTACCGGCGGCGGGTCTGAATCCAACGTGATGAAGTAATCGTACAGCGGCATCAGAAACGCGTACCCTGCCGCAAGGCGGTTTACCAGTTCCGGAGAAAATAATTCCTCACTGTGTGCTTGCTCATGTATGAGCGAAAAGGTTTTCTTGTTGTACCACGCCTCCGTTTTTTCTGACGGAGCGGCTTTCTTGCGGGCATATTCGGCGCCGTTAAGCGCAAATTCATGCTGCTTTTCAAGCGGCGCGATGAGTTTTTCAAACGCCTTCGGGTTTTTATCCATTCTCGTCCGCAGTTTCGCCATCGTTTCAGCGCGGGCGGAATAATACCCCAAGCCGTAACTCCAGTTGTCGTGCGAGAGCTCAAACCAGAAAACGGGCGTGCTTGTCCAGTCCGCGTCAGCGTTTGACGGGCGCTCTATGGAAAACCACAGGTTGGTCCTGTACGGCTCGCCGCCCTTCACGCGGCGCGCGTCCTTGTAAATGCGCGACACCTTATGGATAAACCCGCGTCCGCCAAAGTCCGCGTTTATCCGCTCAAAAACCTCACGCCCCAACGCCTTCATAGGCATTTGAAGTTCGCGGACAAAGCCGTCCTTATGCGCTTCAAACCATTCTTTGTTATTGTTAAAGCGCAGATTCCACAAAAATTCCAGTGTTGCCGGTGAAAAGCCCTCGAAGGCTGTCATCTCGCGTTCTTCTCCTTTTCAAAATTTTATATCCGCTTCAGCCGTTCGATTATGAGCGTTAAAATAAATTCCTTGCCATATTTCAAGCGTTTCATTATAACATACTGTGACTGCCCGGTCATTTCCGTGCGAGATAAAAGTATTATCTTATTTATAGCGAATCAGCTTTGGAGGCAACGCCATGGGCTTTCTTTTAGGAATTGATATCGGTACTTCCGGCACAAAAGCGGTTTTGTACGATGAATCAGGAGTCCCGCGGGCTAAAAAGACGGTGGAATACCCCCTGTCGCAGCCTCAAAACGGTTGGGCGGAGCAGAACCCCGACGATTGGTGGAGGGCTGCGGTTGAGGGTATTAAATTTGTGCTTGAAACAAGCGGGGTTCCTTCCGCCGGGGTTGCCGGAATCGGCCTGTCGGGACAGATGCACGGGCTTGTCATGCTCGACAAAGACGGGAAGGTGTTGCGCCCTTCCATCATTTGGTGCGACCAGCGCACCGCGAAAGAATGCGAGCAAATAAACCGGGCGCTTGGCGCAGAAAACGTCATTGCCATAACCGCGAACCCGCCCATGACCGGATTCACCGCAAGCAAAATCTTATGGGTTCGGAACAACGAGCCGGAGGTTTATGAAAAATGCGCGCATATCCTTTTGCCGAAAGATTATATCCGGTACAGGCTGACGGGGGAATTTGCCACGGAAGTAAGCGACGCAAGCGGTATGCAGCTGATGGATATTTCCAGGCGGACATGGAGCGCCACGGTGCTTGAGAAGCTTTGCATAGACAAGGCGCTGCTGCCCTCCATGCACGAAAGCCCGGATATCACAGGGCGGGTACAGGCATCCGCCGCGAAAGAAACCGGGCTTGCCAAGGGTACCCTCGTTGTCGGCGGGGCGGGAGACAACGCCGCCGCGGCTGTTGGCACCGGCGTTGTGCGGGAGGGAAGGGCGTTCACTACCATCGGTTCCTCCGCCGTCGTTTACGCTGTCAGCGATAACGTGAGAATTGACGGTAAAGGCCGCGTTCACGGGTTATGCGCCAGTGTGCCGGGGAAGTGGACGGTGATGAGCTGTACGCAGGGCGCGGGGTTAAGTTTGAAATGGCTGCGCGATACGGTTTGCGTTCCCGAAATCGGGCAGGCGGATCGGCACGGCGTTAATCCATACGATGTCATGGGTGAAATGGCGGAAAGAATCCCGATAGGCGCGGAACGTTTAATCTTTCTGCCTTACCTTATGGGGGAGCGAAGCCCCCACCCCGACCCGAATTGCAGAGGGGTGTTCTTCGGGCTTTCCGCCATGCACCAACGCGCGCATTTGATACGCGCCGTTATGGAGGGCGTTGCTTTTTCGCAGGGGGAATGCGTAGAGGTGTTCCGTGAAACGGGCGTGCCTGTTTCCGACATGGTGATAACCGGGGGCGGAGGAAGAAGCGCGTTATGGCGTCAAATGCTCGCGGATATCTATAACTGCCCCGTAAACACGCTTTCGTCTGAGGAAAGCGGCACGCTTGGCGCGGCAATGCTCGCGGGCGTGGGCGCCGGAATATTTTCCGGCGTGGAACAGGCGGCTGACGCCATCGTAAAAAAGGAAAACACGGTTCTTCCAAACGGGGACGCCGCCGCCGCGTACATGCCTTATTACCGCCTGTACCAGAAATTATACCGCGCGCTGAAAGCGGGTTTTGACGAATTGGCGGTTATTTGAAGAATATATCAGCGCGGAACATATTTGTATGTTTTAATTTCATACGGTTTTATTTCCCACGGGGTTTCGGAACCGGCGGGGATTTCGGACAGGACGCGCTCAAGCAAATCGCATTCGTAAATTTTTTCCGCCTTAAAACCGGCGCTGACGGTAAACTTCGCGTCCATATTAAACGCCTCGTATAGCCTGACGATGATTCCGCCGCCGTCCTCGGCTTTTTTTACGCTTTCGAGAAAAACGTTCTCCGCGTCTGTCTGGAAAAGGGAAAACGCCGCAGGTCCTTTCCCCCGCCCGTTCAGCCAAACCGTAAACGGCGGGTCGTTGAGCTTATACCCTTCTTGAACCGTGCCGCCTTCCGCGAACCCTTTCAGATGCGGGAACAGGGAATAGGTAAACGTATGACGGCACCGGTCGGCTTCCGTGTTAGGATAGTCGGGGGATTTTAACAGGGTCAGCCGCAGGTTTCCGCCCGCAATATCGTACCCGTACTTGCAGTCGTTAAGCAGGCTGACACCCCGGTCGCCCTGGGAGAGGTCCGCCCACTTGTGGCCGCAGACTTCGAAGCGCGCGCTGTCCCAGTTTGTGTTCCGATGGGTCGGTCTGGAAATATTCCCGAAGGGGATATCATAAACGGCGTGTTCGGAATGAATACTGACCGGGAATAAAACTTTGAGCATCACATGGGTTTCCCGCCAGTCTATTACGGTGGCAAAATCGATACGGGGCGAGCGGGCGTACAGGATGATATCCTGCTTTACGCGGGATTGCATAAAGCTTTTTTCCACGCGCACCACGGTCCTGACCGGGCCGCTTTCAATAATTTCAACACGGTCCGCCGTGTTAAGCTCCCGCGTCTTTTCCTCAAAATGAGGCGCGATATCCCAGGCGTCGTTCCAACAATAGGGCAGGTCGTCGAAGGCTTGCAGCACATTTCCCCTGCCGCGCAAAACTTCGCGGCAGGAGCGTTTGTCGTAAAGGCTGTCGAGCGCGCCGGCGGCGTCTACGGTCACGCGGAAAAAAGGCGTTTCGAGGGTAACCGTTTGGTTGGCGGGGTCGCCGCTTGCGGATATTTTTTCGCCGTCGGGCGTTCCGGCGGCGCGTCTTACCGCCAAAGTTTTGTATCCTTTTGCGGGAATATTTTCCGCGTAAAAAATAATTTTGCCGTCATAGGTCTTTTGCGCGGGGCTGTCCCCGATTGTTGCCGAATCAAGCCCTTCCGGCGGGTTTTCAACCACCGCTTCCCCGGTGTAAGGGAAACTCAGCGCGTTAAACACCGCGCATTCTTCAAGGTTTCCGGTCGCCGGGCAACCTTCGGAGGAAAGAAAAGCGCGTTTCTTTTCGCTCCTTAGTATTGCCGCCGCCGCTTCTTTTAAAATTTCGCCCCCGTCCTTCAAAACTTCCTCATACTCCCTGCGGGAAACCTCATAAACCGCTTTAACGCTCGAGCCGGGCAAAATATCGTGGAACTGGTTAAGCAATACTTTTTCCCAGTTCTTGCGCAGGCGCTCCGCCGGGTATGCCGCGCCCGCCATTATTTCCGCAAGTACGGAAAACATTTCCGCGTCCTGGAGCAAAAATTCGCATTTCCGGTTGTACCGTTTGTTCGCCGCCATCGTGGTATAGGTTCCCCGGTGGTATTCCAAATAAAGTTCCCCCGTCCAAGCCGGAAGCCGCGCGCCCGCCTTCGTTTCCGCCTCCGCCGCGCGGAAAAAATCCCCCGCCTTCCCAAAGCGTACAGTTGGGTTTCCGGGTATACCCCGCGCCATGCGCACGCCCGCCTCCAACATGTCCTCCGTCGGCCCGCCGCCCGCGTCGCCCCACCCGAAGGGGACCAACACATGGCTTGCGATATTTTTCTGCTTAAAGTCGTCCCACACTTCCTTAACGGGTTTTGGCCCCAGATACGCGGCGTGATGAAGGGTAAAGCACGAGAAAATCTCCGTGCCGTCAATCCCCCGCCACATAAATAAATCATAGGGCATTTTGTTCGTGTCGTTCCAACTCAATTTGGTGGTGCCGAAATAATCCACCCCGGCGAGTTTTAAAATCTGCGGCAGCGAACCCGTAAACCCGAAACTATCCGGCAACCAAAGTATTTTTGAATCCACGCCAAATTCCTCGCGGAAAAATTGCTTGCCGTACAGCAACTGCCGCGCAAGAGATTCCCCCGACGGGATGTTGCAATCCGGCTCCACCCACATGGCGCCTTCGGGTTCCCATCGGCCCCCCTCGACTTTTTTGCGGACCTTTTCAAAAATCTCCGGGAAGTCCTCTTTCACGAAGCGGTAAACCAAGGGCTGACCGCACATAAATTGATATTCCGGATAAAGTTCCATCAATTCAAGGTGCGTGGTAAAAGTACGCGCCGCCTTTCGGCGGGAGTCCTCCACCGTCCACAGCCACGCCAAATCCAGATGGGTATGACCGGGGCACCAGGCGGTATAAGGCTCGGTATTTCCCTTCCCGTAAATTTCCCCCGCGATCAGTTCCCGCGCTTCTTCCGCGGTGCGGTAAAAGGACGGGCCAAGAGGCTTGCGCATGTCCAAAAGATTGGCGGCTTCGTTCAGGGCGTTAAGCAGCAGATGCCGGCGCTTGTTCTCCGGCGGAAGCAAAAGGGCGGCGTCGAGTACGGTTTTGATATCGTAGTACAAAGCTTGTGCGTCCCTGTCTTCGGAAATGATGTCGATTTCCATTCCCGTCAAAATTTCTTTTACGCCGGAAAATCCCTGAATACAAATATCAAAAATCTCCCCTGCCCTCGCGCTTGCGGAAAGCCGGACGGTTTCATGCCACAAGTCCATGCCCCGCTTCACCCTGCCGTTCACATAGACAAGGTACTGAGGCCCGCCGGGGTACCATTCCCCTTCCCTGCCGGTGCGTATTTTAAACAACACCGGGCGGCGTTCAAGCTCAGGCGGCACGGTGTGGGAAAAACGGAACCAGCGTATACTATCGACCGTTCCCCACCGGTCGTAGCGGTCAAAGTCCCGCCAGTCGCCGCCCAAGGCGGAAATATCGTCCGTCCGCGCGTCTTGGTATAAACAGCCGGGCAGCCGCTCCACCGTCGGGTACAGGTATTTTTCCAACTCAAATAAAATTCTGTTAAGCCTGTCGGGAATCCAATCCATACTATCCGCCTTTACATAAAAACCGGGGGCTGTTTCGCGGCAGCCCCCGGCAGTTTATTAGAAAAAACAGGGCTCAAGGTTTCGGGTCGCCGGGTTCCGAAGCGGGGGTTTCCAATTCCTCCGCGGAAACGGGGGCCATTACCTCAAAGCTGCCGTCAAAGGAAACGTCCTCATAAGTCACCATGATGTCGTCCATCCGCACCGTGGGGGTTTCGGAATTCACGTCAACCAGTTCCATGGGGCGCATGATGAAATAAATCATGTCGCCTTCCTCCACCTCGACGCTTAACTCCTCACTGGTCTGCATCCCGCCCGACAAACGGGTGAAGTACAAAGTTTCGTCATTTTTGCGGATTTCCGCCGCGTAGGTGTTCCCCTCGTAAGGCTCGTATACGATGGTCCCCGATTGGAAATCGCAGTTGCTGAATAAAATATGCCGCCAGGGGGCGATGCGCAGGGTTCCGGTTTCCGGCGCTTTAAAAGCCGCCGCGATTTCGTAGGGCTCATTGGAAAGGATGTCGTAACCCGCCTGCGCGCCTACGCCGTTCCAATCGAACAGGGAATAATAAATCGCGTCTTCGTCCGGGTTGGGTGAAGCCTGCCAGTTAGCGCCCCATTCGGGATAATAATTCAGTTCCGCCCAGTCGCCGTCCCCCAAGCGCTGCATGTAAAACCATTCCGACCCCTGCTCCTCGGCGCTCATAAAGGTATCGTGCAGGCTGTAAATCCCCTCGCCGCCGTAACTGACGGGCAGGTTGAGCAGGATATCCGCCGACGGGCGGGCTTCCTCGCCATAGGTGACGGACAGGTCGTTGATAAGCACGTCGCCTTCGGCGTCTTCGTGGGGTTCCACGATAAACCAAATCTCATCGCCCTTTGCCACGTCCACGGTAATGGCTTCGCTGCCGACGACTTCCGTGGGGCTGGAGTCGCCTCTGTAGAGTTCCTCGCCGTTTTTCGTAATAACGGCGGTAATCCCGCCTTCTTCCTTCGGCTTAATCACCCACGCGCCTTCGTCGTCCAGGTAGATGTCCCCGTAAGTGGAAAGCATATGCCGCCAGGGCGCAATCGTAACGGTTCCTTTTTTAGGCGCGGTATAACGGGCGGCAATGCTGTAGCGTTGGCCGTCCATCCAACCGGGGTACGCGATGGCTTTCCCTTCCGACAGGTAAAGGGAGAAATAAATCCCGTCGCCGTCGGGCGTTTCGGAATACTGCCAGTTGTCGCCCCATTGGGCGGTGTAGTAAAGCGCCTGCCATTCGCCTTCGTCCACGCGGGCAAGGTAATTCCACTCCGGCCCCTGTTCCGTCGCCCCGGGCAAAGCTTCCTCAAGGGCGTAGGTCGCCCCGGCTTCGGACGCCGGCACGATTGCGGTCACGGAAAATACCATCACCGCCGCAAGCAAAAGACTTAAAAATTTCTTCATTTAAGAACTTCCTCCTTGAATATAATAATGGGCGAACCGCCGCCGCGCGGCGGCGTCATCCCTTAACCGAGCCTATCAGCAAGCCCTGCGTAAAATATTTTTGCAAAAAGGGGTACACGATGATAATCGGCAGGGTGGCGACCATTACCGCCGCCATTTTCATCGTCTCCGACGGCATGATTCCGCCGGACTGTATCACCTTGACGCCGCCTCTGGCGCTTGCGGTCACCTGGGTGTTCGTCAGCACCTTCCGCAGCAAGAGCTGCAGGGTCGTCAAAAATTCGTTGCGGGTGATAAAAATGAGCGCGTTGTACCACTCGTTCCAATAACCCACGGCGGTGTACACCACCATGGTGGCGAGTATCGGTTTGGAAAGCGGCAGTATAATCCTGAAATAGACGGTGAAATCGTTTGCCCCGTCCAGTATGGCGCTTTCCTCTAAACTTTCCGGCATTGCCATAAAAAAATTGCGGATGATAATCATGTTCCAGATGGAAATCGTGCCGGGGACAAACAACGCGAAAAACGAATCGAGCATCCCCAACGTTTTAACCACCAAAAAATACGGTATCAGCCCGCCGTTAAAGAGCATAGGGATGAAAATGAAAACCGTAAGCGCCACGCGGTACGGCAGGTAGCGTTTGGAAAGCACATACGCGCCCATCGTGGTAAAAAAAAGGCTGTTGACCGTGCCCGCCACGGTAAGAGCCGCCGTAACCAGGAACGCGTTCGTAAACTGATTGCTTGAGGAAAACAAATAATCATAAGCAAACAGCGTAAAATTGTCCGCCCACAGGCGGAACCCCTTCGCGGCGATTTCCGTTTCGGGCGTAAGCGAAGCGATGAGCATAAGCCAAAAGGGCAGGATGAACAAAAGCGCCAGTAAAATCATCACCCCGTAATTAAAAACCGTAAACCACGCCGGAACCCTGTTGGCTTCAAACCTGCGCCGCCGCCGCCCCGCGGCAGCCGGGACGTTTGCGTTGCCGTTTACCATATCGCTTCGCCCCCCATCCATTTGACAATCCGGTTGGTACCCATGACCAAAACAAAGCCGATCACCGACTGGAACAGCCCCATTGCCGCGCCGATGGAAAACAAGCCGCCCTGCAAACCTTTCCGGTAAATATAAAAGTCGAGCACGTCGGTGTTGGCGTGGAGCGGCGCGTTTTGACCTATCAGCGCGAAAATCTGCCCGAAGTCGCCGCTCATCATGCTCCCGATGTTTAAAATAAACAGAATGGACGCGGTGGGCATGATACAGGGTATGGTGATGCTAATAACCTGCCGCCACCGCGACGCGCCGTCCACCACCGCCGCCTCGTAAAGGGTCGGGTCGATTCCGGAAATAGCCGCCAGATACAGGATGGAACTGTAACCGATCCCTTTCCAAATGCTGCTGCCCACCAAAATCGAGCGCCAGAACTCGCCCCGCACAAACCACTGCACCGGCTCCAACCCCAAGCCTTTCAGCACGCCGTTGACCAAGCCGAAGTTCGTGTTCAACAGCGCGTAGGAAATCCCGCTGATGACAATCCACGAAACAAAGTGCGGCAGGTAGGAAATCGTCTGGATGGCGCGCTTAAAGAGCTTGCCGCGCAATTCCGTAAGCAGCAGCGCAAAAATAACCGGCGCGGGGAACCCCCACAAAAGCTTCAGCACATTAATCCATACCGTGTTAAAAACCAACCGCCCGAAATCCGGCGCGGAAAACATGGTCCTAAAATTATCCAAGCCGACCCAGGGGCTTTCAAAAATGGGAACCCACGGTTGGTAACGGGTAAAAGCAATCAATATCCCACTCATGGGTATGTAATTGAACAGCGTAAGGCAGATGATTACCGGGACAAACATCAGGTAAAGCATCCAATACTTTCGGATACTGGATATAAAGCCCCTTTTCCTCGCGGCGATACGAACTTCGTTTATGCTTCCGCCTGCCATTACACACCTCCCGCGTTAAAATAAGTTTTCCGTTGACCCGCCGTTTACCTGCCGTTCGCGGCTTTCCATTCCTCGTGCTGGCGGCGGATTTCCGCGTAAGGCCCTTCCACGCTCGCCTCGTATTCGTCCACCATTGCCTGCCATTCGGAAATCGGGCGGACGCCCGCGGCGATATTGTAGTTCTCCACCCAGATATCGATGGAGTTAAAGTCCCCGACCTTTTCCCAGTCGATGACGAAACCCTTCAAGGGGTTTACAAACATGGGAAGGCTGCGGTAATAATCCTGCGTCGCCTCCACGTCGTAGCTGAGGTCGGTGCGCTTAAGCGCGTAGCCCTCATAAGACAGCGGCATGTACACCGTATCGTAACCGCGTTTGGACTCGTCCCCGCCCGCGCTGTCGGGCAGTTTCCAACCGTCCTCGCCGTCGCGCACGTAGTTGGCACCGTCTATTCCGTACTTGCCCAGGATATAATTTTCGCGGTTTGCCGCAAGCCAGTCAAAGTATTTCACCACCAGTTCGGGGTGTTTTGACATGGTGGTGACGTAAGCGATCATGCCCGCGCCGCTGTTTTCCGGCAGGGCGGCATCGCCCATCGGGCCGCTCAATACCGGCATGATTTCCAGTTTGCCGTCGGGGTCCTGGGCGGTCAATTGGGGCTGATAGCGGTCAATGTTGCGAGGGTCGGTGAACAGCACGCCCACTTTGCCCGTAATCAGCCACTGGTCATACTGGGATTCGTCCGTCACGAGGAAGTCCGGGTCGTACCAACCGTTGTCCAACCAACGCCGGTACATTTCCAGAAACTTAACATAGTCGGGGTGCTCGTAGGCTTGGATAAACACGCCTTCGGGGGATTCGGTCTCCCACCCGGTTTCGGCGGTTACGCCGCCGGAAATCGCGCTTGCCATGGAGGGTTCCAAAAACCACGGCTTACCCGCCACCGGAACCACGTCGCCCCTGTCCTTAAACGCCGCGAGTACGGTTTCAAATTCCTCTACGGTGGTAGGCATTTCAAGCCCGGCGTCTTCCAACCAGTCTTGACGGATGATGGCGCCGTTCCAGTACACGCGTTCATAGGAAGGGATCCCCAAAATTTCGCCCGACGGGTTTTTTACGTTTATCCACGCGTCCTCGGGCATCATTTTACGGATGTTTTGCCCGTACTGCTCAACCAACGCGCCAATAGGAGCCACAAGCCCCGGCTTGGAAATATCCACGCCGAAGTCGTCGGTGTCGCCGATAAACCCGTCCAACTGGTCGCCGGAGGCAAGCAAGGTGTTTTTCTTTTCCTCAAAGCCGTCGCGGGGGATGATAATCCAATCCAACGTGACGTTTAGGTCCTCTGCCATTTGTTTTTCCAACTCCGCGCGGACGGCGTCCATGCCTTCGGGCGTGGAGGTGGCGCTTTGGAAGGGGTAAAACAAAACCAGTTTTGCGGGCGGTTCTTGAACCGCTGCGGTGGTAGCCGCGGTGGTCGCGGCGGTTGCCGCCGCTTGGGTGGTCGCCTGCGTTGCCGTTCCTGTTCCGCCGGAGCAGGCGGCGAGGGCAAACATCAAAACCAAACACAGGGACAGGACTTTGCTGCAGTTTTTGAACGTCATCGTAATCTCTCCCATTATTTTATTTTGCGCGGCAAGAGCGCTCATTCTTTTACCGTCTCAATCAGCCGTTTCCGGAAAAGTTCCGGATTCACTTCCGTTGCGATTCGTACCTCCGCGCCGTTTTCTGTTTCGGTCAGCGCTCCCCGGCGGCTCCGGTCGCACAGTTCCACGGACACCCGCTTCTTTTCAAAGGCGATCACATCGTCCCAAAGCAGCGCGCCCACCGCCAACGGGTCGTGAAGTACCGGGAGGTAGTGTTCCCTTGTAAAGTCGCGCATCATTTCATACAGCAGCCGTTCCTTTTTCCCGCCGTGCGCGAAAGAATCCACTTCGGCCTGCGTAAAGCGGCACAACTCCGTTACGTTTAAGCCGACGATACTGACCGCTGCGCCGGAATTAAGAACCGTGACGGCGGCTTCCGGGTCGCAGAGGAAGTTCCATTCCGCGCGGCCGTCCCCCGGGGAACCGCCCATTAACATGATTCGGCGGCCTTTGGCGATTCGCGGCGCCGCCAACATTGCGGCGGCGAGGTTGGTCAGCGGCCCGATTGGCACAAGCGTCAGTTCCGGGTCGTCCTCGCATAAACGGATGATAAACTCGGCGGCGCGGTTACGCTCGTCGATAAATACAGGGGAAGCGCCCGACCTTTCAGCTTCCGTGTCCCCGCTTTGCCCCCAACTTCCAATCAGCGGCTTTTCCGCCCCAATCGCCACGGGGATATCCTTCCGCCCGTACACTTCGAGCATGTTGGACAATATCCCGTGCCGCCACGCGTTGCCGAGGTACACAAGCGATATTCCGGCTACGGAAATCTCCGGAGAACTGAGCGCAAGCGCAAGGGCAATCGCGTCGTCCACATCGCCGCCTATGTCCGTGTCAATCAGAACCCGCGTTTTCATTTCCCCGAATAGATCAAGTCAATCGCCGCCTTGTGCTCCGGGTTAAGCTGTTCCGCGATGGTGCTTGCCGGGGTGTTGCCGTCAAGCAGGTTTGCCACGGTTCCGGTAATCCTGTCGATGTTTTCCGTGGCTTTGTCAAAGGCGTAAACCATTTCGCTGGCGGGGTCGTTGTAAATCATGTCGAAATACTCCTGGCCAATCAAATTGGCTTCCAGTTCATTCCCTGCCGTTGCCCAGTTTTCGTTCAGCATACGCATGAAAGTCACCGCGCCTTCCGGGTTCTTCGCGCCGTTGGGTACCGCCATCCCCTGAGGCATGACCACCACCGGTTTTTCCACGGCGCTGTTGGGGCCCTTGGGGTACGGGACCATTCCGATGTCAAAGGCGAACTCGTTGTTGCCGTATTCCACGCCGTCGATAAAGGCAAGGTTGCCCACCTCAAAATAGTCGAACATGGTGTCGTTTTTTGCCCAGGCGGACTGCGGCGCGCTTGACCATGTGCGCATCCAGTCCAACGTGTCAATCATCGCCTGGTTGTCAAAACCGGAAACCGCCGTGCCGTTTACCGTGTCCACGTCGATAAAGCTGGCGCCGTTCGCCACAAGCAGGCGGCTCATGCCCTCGCCCTCCCACGAGCCGTAGCCCATGGACTCCGCTTCCCCGTCCGTATAGCGGGTGGTCGTTTTAATCATTTCGGCGAATTTGTCAAAAGTCCACTCGCCCCGCTTGTAAAGTTCGTCGGGCATTTCCAGGCCGTACAGGTCAAGCAGGTCGCGGTTAAACACAAGGGAAGTCAGGTAGGGCTTCCATGGTATGGCGTAAGGCACGCCCTTCCAACTGAACAGTTCCCGGTCCACGTCCCAGAACGCAAAGTCGGAATCCGTTACGTAATCTGAAAGCGGCATGATAGAGCCTTGGAAAATCATGTTGTGCATGACCCTGTCGTAAACCTCAATCAAGTCCGGCGCCTGCCCCGCCGCCTGAAGTTCCGCCATGCGGGCGAGCATACTGTTCCATTCCACGTACTCAATATTGACCGTGCCGCCGTATTTTTCCTCAAAAAGCGGCTTCGCCTCCCACACTCCGTCGAAAAGGTTGGGTGCGCGTACCTTTTCCGTTTTGTAGTTCCTTTCCGAACGCCAGTAAATAATGTGGAGGTCCGGGTTGCTTAGCGCGTCGGGCAGCGCTTCCGCGGCGGCGGCTTCGGAAGCGGCGGCTTCCGTTGAAACGGCTTCCGTTGCGGCGGCAAGGGTTGTGGCGGCAGTGGCGGGTTGAGTCCCTCCGCCCACCGCAGGGGGAATATTTGCCGCCTCGCTCCCGCATGCCGCCGCGGAAAGCAGCAGCATGGTCCCGAGCGCCCCGCTCCATATCCTGTTCAGTTTCATTCAGATTCCTTCTTTCTTTATGTTAAATACTTATTAAATACCCGTCAGCCCGGCGGTTTCGATACTTTCGGCCAGACGGTTTTGGAAAGCCAGATACATGGCAAGCAGCGGCGCGATTCCCAACAGAACCCCCGCCTGTATCCGCGTGGTGGCGATGGTCATGTCGTCCGCCCCCGCGCCTATTACCTGCCGCAGGAAATCCTGCAGTTCGCTTAAACTGGTGGCGATGGTGTATTTGGCGCGGATAAACGAAGCCGCCGTATAATAGTCGTTCCAGTTCCACACGATGGCAAGCATAAGGGCGGTAATCGCGATGTTCTGCGCGTTGGGCAGCATTACCGAACGGAAGGTGCGAAACGCGCCGCACCCGTCAATACGCGCGGCTTCTTCCAGTTCGCGGGGCATGGACGCGAAAAACTGGCGGAAAATCAAAATGTAAATCCCGGAACGCAAACTGGCGGCAAAAGCCGCCGGTATAAAGGTGACCCAATGGCTCCCGATTAAGTTGACGCTATTGGGGACGCCGCCCCCGGTGACCCGGTTTAACAGCCCCAAAACCCCGAAGGGGTTAAAGTGGTAAAAGGCTTGGAACAACCCGGTGGAAATTGAAACCGGCGGAACTACCACCGTCAGCAGCACCAACGCGAACAAGGGTTTCTTTAAGGGGAAACGGAACCGGGCGAAACCGTAGCCCACCAACAGGCACGAGCCGAGCTGCACCAAAGTGGGAAGCACCGTATAAGTCAGCGTGTTGAGCAAACTGCCCGCGTAATCCATAAAGCCGATTACCTCGCTGATGTTGTAAAGGGTGAAACTTTTCGGTATCCATATTACGCCGGGGTCGCGGGCCTGCGCGTAAGGCTTAAACGCGTTGGAGAGCATAAACAGCATGGGGTACAGGATGACGAAACTCAGCCCGACAAGCAGCGAGTGGCGGAAGACGGCGATAACGGCGGACCAAAGGCGTTTTTTTATTTTAATCACGTTTTACCTCCCTTCCGTTACCTTGGAGGACGGCAGCCCCACCGCAAGGTACGCCAACAGCACAAACACAATAATCATCAGCGTATAAATCCAACTCATGGCGGCGGCGTAGTCAAAGCGCATGACCTTGCCGAAACCCATCTGCTGAATGGCGTACATGGTGACGTTGCCCGAGTTCTCCATGCCGTAAGTGATAAAGGAGTCCAACATCGTGTAAATCGTGTTCAGAAAAATGACCGGCGAAATAATGGGGAAAGTGATTTTCCAAAAAGATTCCCAACCGTTGGCGCCTTCAATTTTGGCTGCCTCGTAATGGGAAGCGGGGATTTTCGCCAACCCGGAAAGGAACAGCAAAATCTGTACCCCCGCTTTGGAAACGTAATTGAAAATCTGGTTGACCAGTTTTGTCACAGCCTCCACAAAATCCGCGTTAAGGCCCCCCTGCAGCATAATGTCGCGCAGACTGGTCACTTTAAACGTAAAGGCGTTGCCCGAGTCCACGATGCTCGTACTGGTGTAAAGCTCCCCGCCGGACATCCCCTGTTGGATTAAAAGATACATAACCCCCGTGGTCATGATAACCGGCAGGAAAAAAACCGCCCGGTAAACGTTGCGGCCCTTAAACTTACCGTGCAGCAGCGCCGCCACAAACAGGGAAAACACGGTGATCACAATAACGGCTGCGGCAGTGTCCAGGGCGGTGGTACGCAATTTTTCCAAAAAACTGGCGTCCGCCAGAAGGAAGTAGCGGTAGTTCTCCCAAAAGTTGCGGGCATTGTCTATGCCGTTAATGCTGACGCTGAAACCCGAATCAGAAATGGAAACCTCCGCGAAGGAAAAACGGATGCTCTCAATCATCGGCGCGATAAAAAACAGCAGCAGACCAATCACCCAGGGTAATATAAACAGGTATCCGTTAACAGCCTCGCGCCCGCGCAGGGTTAATTTTTTCACGCCGTCACCCACTTTCGCTTCAAAGAATAAAACCTGTTACGGGAAACATTATTCAATGACCACATACCCCTTGGCAGGGATTATGCCGCCCCCGTATTCCGCTTCCTCGCCGCCGTAATTGCACACCACCGTCAGCCGCCCGCCGTATTCGGTGACGCTGATCGACCCTTCCCTTTTATGGGCGGTGACGGTCTCACCGGAAACTTTTGAAAGCACCGCGTTTATTTCCGCGTAATCCCGGGCGGCTTGCTCCGCCCACCGCGCATAACCCGCGCTGAACAAATAATCGCTACGGGAGCCGATTAATTCGTCCTCGTTTTCAAACACCCAGGAGAACATGGGCGACGCGCCCGTCTCAAGGGCTTTGAGCTTCATTTCCCCGGGGTTGGAGGAAAGGTTGGCGGCGTTAAGCGCGTAGTTAACCCGCCCGTGGAACACAATCTGCCAGAAAGGAACTTCCCTGTCATAAATGTCCAACCCGCTTGAACGGGCGGGGGCGTCCACAATATGGTCGGCGTACACCGCCGCGTAGGCGTTGCCGCCGTTTAGCATCAAGGGTACGCCCCCGGTTTTCTCAAGTTGGGACGCGAACAGTTTGGCAACTTCGTCCCGTTTGATACCGTCGGACGCCAGTTCCGAATACAGCGTGTCGCCGATGGAATCCAACGCCGGGTACCCGTAACCGGCTTCGGAGAAATTCCCCCAGTATTTATCAAAAAATTTTTCAATACGCTGCGGGCGAACCAGATACCAAGGGTCGTACCGGCTGTCAGCCGACGAGTTCGCGAGGGAAAACGCGTACTGCTTCTGGGGCGTGCGGGCGATGGTTCTGAGGGCGTCAGACAAAACCCAAAAGCCGCCGCCTGTTTTGTAAGCGTTAAGCGGTTCGTAGGTCAGGAACAAACTCCCGCCGTTTGCCTCAAGGGTTGATTTAAGGGAGCGCAAACCCTTTTCGCCGCCCAGGGAAGCGAGGGGCTTCGGGTCGGTGGTCAGTTTGCCGAAGTAACCGTCCCGCTGCCAGTAGTTGTATTTAAGCTGTATGTTGCGAACGCCGAGGTCGGTCAGTTCGTTGACCGCCGCCTCCGCCTTTGAAAAGGAAGCCGTGGGGATTACCGTGTCGGCGGGGATGCCGAAGCGGGGTTTTGTTTTGACGATATGCCCGTACACGTCGAGATAAAAAGGGATGTCGGTGTTGGGCAAGGGCTGCCCCAAGCCGAGCGTATGGCGGTAGGCTTCCGCCATGTCCGTATAATCCGACTTCCCGTGGGGCAGAAAGGTGTATTCAATTTTATAATTATTCGCGAGGTCGGGGTAAACTTCGGGGAAGCTCTCCTGCTTTTGCTCGAATCCCTTGGTCAGCATCCGGATGTCCGCCCAGTCGCGGTAAGCGTAAGTGGCGTAGGCCATGTTAAAGCCGCTGCCCATTCCCCCCGACTGGGCGTACAGCGTGGCGCGCGCCGCGCCGCCGGTTATCACCGCCAAATAGCCGTCGTCGTTAAGCTTTACGCCCCACAGGGGAAGGTTCACGGCTTCGGAAAGGGTCTTTTTGCTTTTGTACTGTTCGGTGCTTGCGGCGGTGCGGTCGCCCGTGCCGGCGTTAAAGCCGTATACGTCGGCTTCCTCCAACTTGTCCGCGGAGGATTTGTTGTTGTTGAAATCAATCAGCGCGCCCGCGCCGTCGGGAATCAGGATATACCCTTCGTCTTCGGGGGAGCCCGCGCCGAAGGAGGGCAAAATCGAAACGTTCGTCAGCCTGCTTGTGCCGTACTCAACCACTTCGCCGTTCAATAATTCCGCAGTCAGCCCGGTGTCGGTCAGGCTGTATTTTACGGGAACCATAATCTGCGGGCGTTGGAAGTCGTATACCATAATCAGCCCGTCGTCCGTCAGTTTGTAAGCCGCCGTACAGTTGGAGGCGAAGTCGGCGTAGCGGGTCTCCACCGGCGGGGCTTCCGGCTCGGTGTAGACATTGGCGTCGATTAACAGGCGGGAATTTAAAAGCTGCAGGTTAAACCCGGAACCCCAGTCGTTCTCCCTGCCTTCCGGGTTTGAGAACCATGTGCGCCCGGAACGGGAATCTTCTATATAAAACTCGCCCGTGGAAAAATCCGCGTACAGGGTCAGCGCGCCTTTTTCCAAGGCTTTATGGAAACCTCCCCCGGCGGCTGCGGCTGCGCCGTCGGACTGCCTGACATACCCTGCGCTGTCGTCGGCTAAAACGGCGCGGCGCAGTACGACACCGGCGGAAACGGCAAAGCCGATTGCGAGAAGCGCAAATAAAAGTCGTTTCATCATATCGCCGCCTTTCCGGGGTTTTTGTTTCGTCAAATCCGGAACATCAGTTCGCTGAAAATGGTGTAGAAGAACATATAAAGCTGTTGGAACAGGCTGTACAGCAAAAAGATAAAGAACAGGATAGCCGCCGCCCCAACCGCCGTAAGCGCCACGTTGGCGACCACTAGCTTAAAGCCGAGCCGGTGGGTCTGGAATATCCCCATCATCAACTCAACCGCCGACCAACCGATTCCAAACACGCTGATAAATTGCAGGAACACGCCCATCTCCGCCGAGACTAAATTAGACGCGGCGATAACCGCCAATTGGCACAGTATGTACGGCGCAAGGGAATATGCAAGCGTGATGAAAAGCTGCCGGAAGGTAGCCTCGCTTGGCAGCAGGGACGACACCGCGTAATTGGCGGCCAGTACCAACGCAAACCCGCCCGCCGTTACCATGAAAACGGAAACGACGGAAAATTTGTCCGGGTTGCTCGCGTTAAAAATAAACCCGGTCAACTGCGCGTTGAAAACCGCCGTCAGAAAAAACAGCCCCACCATGGCTGCCCCCAACGGGGCGGAACCCTTTCCCGACCACTTTACCGCGTCAAACCCCGCCGCCGGGTTCTTCATACAGCTAAGGCAAAAACGCAGTTCCCTGACGCACCGGGTCAGGACGGTTTCTTTTTTTGCCCCGCCCCGTTCCGGTTTCGGGCGGAACCGCCGCCATAACTTCAGCATAAGCGGCGACAGCGCCAACAGCAGCGCCGCCGTAAAAAACCAACCGAAATTCCCGCGCATAAAAATCAGGCTCTGTTCCGAGAACGCGTCCGAATACCCCTGCCGGTCGCCCGCCAGTTTGAAGTAGTACAGGGATTGCCCGTAGTTTTCCAATTGGTAGTACGCCTTGCCCAGTCCGGTATACCCGAGCATGTAGTTGGCGTCGTCCCGCAGCACCCGCTCCCAAAGGCTGATATCCTCCTGATAGCGGCCCTCGTTGTACAGGCGCATGGCGTCGTGTACGCCCCTGCCGAACTCCGTCAGGGAAAACAGGGTGATACTGCGCTTGCTTTCGTCCAAAACCCACAGCACGTCCCCCACGCTGATAATCGCCGAAGGCCGCGAAAACAAACCGAGCTGCGCGCCAATTCCGCCGAAGGCGAACATCAGCCGCCCGTTTTTGTCGCACTGGTAAATCACGCCGAGCACCGCGTCGCACATGGTCATAACCCCGTCGCCGTCTACGGTGACGTCGGTAAACGCCGCGTTTTGAAACCAGTTCATACTGGTTTTGGGAAGGACGTTTACGCCGAGGGGGTTCAGCTTGCGCAAAAGCTGTTGGTTATTGGCGCGGTAAATATCCTGAGCGGTAAGCCCGCTTGTCACGTCGGCGGTAGTGGTGACGGTGGCGTAAATAAAATTTGTTTCATCTATGTAGAGGTTGGAGTATTCGATGGGGACAAAGTTTTCCATCTTGCGGCGGGCTTCCTGTGTGACGATTTTTTTCCACGCTTGCAGCGCCAACCGCCCCAAGGTCATTTCCACATGGTTGGCTCCGTAGTAATTGATAAAGCTTCCGTCGGCGTCCAGGCAGTAAATCCCCTCGAACACGCCAAACGCCTGCACATACATTTTCCCGTAACTGTCCACGACTATTTTGGACGGCCGGTAGTTGGTTTCGCGGGTAATCAAATCCGACTGGGGCGCTCCGAAAATATTTTCAATGCGGCCCCCGCTGTCGGACTTGATAACCGCGCCGCCGTCAAAGTCGCAGACATACAGGTCGCCGCCCGGCGTGACGTAAATGCCGGTAAGCCCCGCGGGGGCGTAAGGTTCGCCGTTTAAGGTAAACTGGATTGCGCGGATGATTTCAGCCTGTTCGTTCAGCACCCAAACGCCGGAGGTTCCCACCAGGTAAATTTCATTTTTGCCCGCGTGATAAAAAAGGTCGCGGGGGTTTTCAAAACCGGTCACGGCGCGGGCGGGCAGGTAACCGTTCGGCGAGGGGACGGCGTTGCCCCATTTGTCCACGTTGTAGGTGGCGTAGGGCGCTTCGGTCATACGAGAGGAGGCGGGAACCGTTTGGCAGAAAAACAGCATAAATACAAACGCCAACGCCGGTACTTTGAACCATTTACCTTTCACCGCTCCGCCTCCTTCCTTAAAAAATTGCTCCGCCCGGCTTTTGCGCCGCGTTACTTAATCCCCGAATGCGCCATCGTTTCCATGACCGACGACTGGGAAATAACAAACACCAAATACGGCGGTATCATCATCAGCAGCGCGACTACCGCCCCCGCCCCCGCCCTGGCGATACCCGCCGAGGCAATTTGGGAAAGCACCGCCGAAAGGGACTTCATCCCTTCGTCATAGATATATTCCGCGCCGCTCATGTTCCAAAACTGCGTAAAGGTAAAAATAATCAGCGTAAGCCACGCCGGGCGCGTCATGGGCATAATCAGCCGGAAAAAAATATAATACTCGCTGCCGCCGTCAATCCTCGCCGCTTCAATCATGGAATCGGGAACCCCCAACATAAACTGCCGCATCAGGAAAACCCCGAAGGAACCGGAAAGCACCGGGACGATCATCGCGGCATAGGTGTTGACCATGCCGAGGGCGTTCATAATGACGTACTGGGGTATGCGCGTGACTTCGGGCCTGAACATAATCGCCAACACTACCACCCAGTACACCGCGTCAAGGGTTTTGCTTTTATATTTCGCGAGGGGGTACGCCGCCATCGACGCCACAAAAACATACAGGGCAGTCCCGAATACCGAAACAAAAATATTGTTAAAGATGTACCGCTCAAGCGGAACCCACATTTCCTGGGCGATTTCAAAAAGCATCGTAAAGTTTTCAAGGCTCGGCTCCCGCACAAAAAAGCGCGGCGGCCAGTAAAAAATTTCGTGCAGCGGCTTAAAGGCCGTCACCACCGTGTACAGCACGGGCAATGCCATAAACGCGCCCACCAACCCAAGGAACAGTATGATGGTAACGGTTCCCCCGGTGCTGCGTGAAAGGGTCACGCCGCTTTTTCCTTTTTTTCTTATATGCGGCAAGTTTTTTACTCCCCTTTCTCGCGAAGGGCGTTGTTAACGGCGGTCCATATCGCCATCATAACCGCGAATAAAACCACCGCCACCGCGGATGCGTACCCAAGCTCAAAGCGTATGGAGCCTACGTCCATAATGTGCAGCACGACCGTGTGGGCAGCGTAGTCCGTACTGGGGAACCCGGTCAGGTTCATCGCCTCGTAGCCCACCGCGAAGGAAGTGGAGATTGTCATGACCGCGCCGAACAAAAGCTGAGGCTTCATTTGCGGAAGGGTGATGTACCAGAGTTCCTGAAAACGGTTGCGTATTCCGTCTATAGCCCCGGCTTCGTAAACCTGATGGTCCTTGTTTTGAAGCCCTGCCACAAACGCGAGGAACCCCGCGCCCATGGACAGCCAAAGGATAACCACGGTAACGACGCCGATGGCGGTTTTCGGGTCGGTCAGCCATTGGACAGGCGCGGCAATCAGCCCTGCGCGGTACAAGACGCTGTTTAAAAACCCCACCGAGTCGCCGGAAAAAATGTATACCCAAATGAAATAAACATTGCCCGCAAGGTTGGGCCCGTAAAATATCACAGTAAGAAAAGACCGGACGCCCCGGGGGAACTCGTTAATCAGCCACGCGAAAATAAAACTCAGGGCGTAGCCCACAGGCCCGGTAATTAAGGCGAACACCAAAGTGTTGCGTATGGCGATCAGGAAAACGTCGTCGTCGAAAAACATCCGGACATAATTGTCAAACCCCGCCCACTCGGGCGGCTCGAACATGTTGTAACTGGTAAAACTTAATACCACGGAGGAAATAATAGGCGTAACGGTAAAGACGGTGAACAAAATCACAAAGGGCGCCATAAATACGAGCATGGGCGCGCGCGTGCTGTTTAAGGCGCGTCTTTTCGCTTTTTTCATCCGTCTCACCCCCGGTAATGGCTTATACTTATCTTTGTTACCTCAGTGGAAAATTAGTACAAGTCAAACTCTATCCGTTTCCTTGTAATCTCTTTGTTTATTTCCTTATTGTATTTGTACAGGGTTTCCCGCTCGTTTGCGTTTCCGTAAATCACCGAGCGGAACGCGAAGGAAATATTCCGCCCCACATAGTAGCCGCCGGGTATCTGCGGCGCTTCCACCACCTGCTTCCATTGCTCCGTCAGCGCGTCCGTCTGCCGGGGTTCCCACGGCAGGCGCTCAAAGGCTTCCACGTTCGCGGTGGGGTAACGCGCCGCCGCGCCCATCAAATTCTCAAGCTCAAGGCCGAACTGCGCCTGGGCATCCGCCGACACCCACCACGACAGGAAATCAAAAACATTTTGGTATTGGATAGTATCGTCTTTCGCCACCATCACGCAGCCGGTTCCCGTCGCCGTTTCGGCGTTGCTGACCGTGCCGTCCGCATACACCGTCCCGGGTACCGGCGCGAAGTCCCACAGCCCTTTTATTTCCGGAGCGGCTCCCGCGAGATAATTGCATTGGGTGTAGGGGACGATGGCCATGGGCATTTCCCCGGAACGGAAGCGGTTAAAGAAATCAAACACCAACGGCAGGCTGTACTTGGCGTAAAGCCCCGTCCATTGCTCAAAGGCCGCCAACGCTTCCGGCTCGTCAAACGCCGTGCTGCTTAAATTCGCGGAATACAGGGACGCGCCTTTCTGATACAGCAGCGCCTCAAACATCCGCTGGCTTTCGGGAATGCCGGTCAGCAGGTTGTTCCGTTGAAGCACGGAGAGTACGTAATAAAATTCCGCCCAGGTTTTCGGCGGGGTCAGGCCCAGTTCCTCAAAAACATCCGTCCGGTAGAACAGCATGTCAAAGCTTTGCGTTTCCGGTAAGGCGTAGGTGCCGCCCTCGTATTGGTAAGGGGTCAGCGCCCCCGGCATAAAATTATCCGCGGCGGATTCAAAACCCTC
>JAISWA010000035.1 GCA_031271275.1 Clostridiales bacterium
TTCACCGAGCTTCAAAAAGAAAACCCGGCGATTTACAAAGAGTTTTACGATTACGCCAAAATGCTCGAGAAGCATTACAAAGACGTTCAGGATATGGAAATCACCATCGAAAACGGCAAGCTTTTCTTCCTGCAGACCCGCAACGGCAAACGCACGGCGCACGCCGCGCTTAAAATCGCCTGCGACATGGTCAGCGAAGGCTTGATCACCGAAGAAGAAGCCCTCACCAAAGTGGACCCGAAACAGCTTGACCAGCTTCTGCATCCCGTGTTCGACAACGACATCCTGAAAGCCACGAAACCCGTCGGCCGCGCGCTTCCGGCATCCCCCGGCGCCGCCGCGGGGCGCGTGTACTTCAACGCCAAAGACGCGGAGGACCACGCCGCCAACGGCGAGCGCGTCATACTGGTGCGCCTTGAAACCTCCCCCGACGACATCATGGGCATGGCAGTGGCAAAAGGCATTTTGACCGTGCGCGGCGGAATGACCAGTCACGCGGCGGTTGTCGCCCGCGGCATGGGCCGCTGCTGCGTCTCCGGCTGTGAGGATATCAAACTTTTCGACGGTTACTTCACCCTCGGCGGCGAGACCATCAAGGAAGGCGACTACATCTCCCTCGACGGTTCCACCGGCAATATCTACTTCGCGGACATCAAGACCATCGAACCCGAAATCGCGGGCAACTTCGCGCTGTTTATGGGTTGGGCGGACCGCGTGCGCAAGCTTGGCGTGCGCACCAACGCCGACACGCCCAAAGACGCCAAAATCGCCGTGGACTTCGGCGCGGAAGGCATCGGCCTTACCCGCACCGAGCACATGTTCTTCGAGGAAGACCGCATTCCCAAAATGCGCGTGATGATTTTGAGCGACACGGAAGCGGAACGCCGCAAAGCCCTTAACGAGCTGCTGCCCTTCCAGAAAGCCGACTTCATGGGCATCTACGAAGCCATGGAAGAACGCCCGGTCACCATCCGCCTGCTCGACCCGCCGCTGCACGAGTTCCTGCCCACCACCGACGCGGAATTTACCGCGCTGGCGAAGGACATGGGCAAGACCGTGGCGGAGTTAAAGACCAAAGCCGTCGCGCTGCACGAGCTTAACCCCATGATGGGGCACCGCGGCTGCCGCCTTGCGGTCAGCTACCCGGAAATCGCGGAAATGCAGACCAAAGCCATCATTGAAGCCGCTATCGAAATCAAGAAGCGCAAGGGCTATAATATCAAGCCCGAGATTATGATTCCGTTAATCGGCGACGCGAAGGAAATCCGCTATGTGAAGGACATCGTCACCAAGACCGCCGACGAGCTGATTGCCAACGCGGGCGTTGAAATGAAATATTACGTGGGCACCATGATCGAAATCCCCCGCGCCTGTATCATAGCCGACAAAATCGCCAAGGAAGCGGAGTTCTTCTCCTTCGGCACCAACGATTTGACGCAGATGACCTACGGGCTTTCCCGTGACGACGCGGGCCGCATTTTGAAGGACTACATCGACAAGAACATTTACGAAGGCGACCCCACCGCCAAGCTTGACCAAACCGGCGTGGGCGAACTGATGAAAATTGCCGTGGAAAAAGGCCGTACCGCCCGTCCGGATCTCAAGCTCGGCATCTGCGGCGAGCACGGCGGCGACCCGTCGAGCGTGGAATTCTGCCACCGCATAGGGCTGAACTATGTTTCCTGCTCGCCCTACCGCGTGCCTATCGCGAGACTGGCGGCGGCGCAGGCGGCGCTCAAGGATAAGAAATAACAGGAAGCGCTAAGAAATTTAAAGAAAAAAACCGGCGGACCGCGCGATGCGGTCAGCCGGTTTTTTGTGTCATAGGGACGGGGAACTGCTACCGGTGAAGGAGTAAACATAAGGTTCCTGCAACAATTAAGGCAAGTCCCCCGGCGGATTTTTTGGTTAGCCGCTCCTTAAAAATAACAAAGCTAAGGGCAACGGCGGCGAGTATGCTGAGTTTATCTATGGGCACTACCACGCTTGCGGGGCCGTCTTGAAGCGCCCGGTAATAGCAAAGCCATGAAAGACCGGTAGATAGCCCGGACAGCACAAGGAATACCCCGCTTTTTTTATCTATATTCTTTATTTCTTTCTGCTTTCCCTGCGTAAGCACGATTACCCACGCCATGACCAGAACGACTATTGTGCGGATTGCCGTAGCAAGGTTGGAATCCATGGCGGCGACGCCGACTTTTCCGAGAATCGCCTGCAGGCTTGCGAATAACGCGGAAAGCAGGGCGTAAATCAGCCATTGTTTTCCTATAACATTTTTATCTGTTTTTTTAAACGCAATCATCAGGTAGGTGCCGGCGGCTATCAGCGCCATTGCCGCGACGCCTGTCCACGATACGCGCTCCCCGAGAAAAATAAACGCCAGCAGCATCGTCAGTACAACGCTGAATTTGTCTATCGGAACGACCTTATTGATATCCCCGGTTTGCAGCGCCTTGAAATAGCAAATCCAAGACCCGCCCGTAGACAGCCCGGACAAAACGAGGAAAAGGATATTGTCAAACGCAATCAAGCGCAGTGTATGATACGCGCCGGTGACGAAAACCATCAGCCACGCGAAAAGCAAGACCACTACCGTGCGGATAGCCGTAGCAAGGTTGGCGTTAATATTCTTAACGCCCATTTTAGCCAGTATCGAAGTGATTGCCGCAAAAAAGGCGGACCCAAGCGCAAAAGCCACCCACATACACGCCACCGCAAACCTTACAGCCTGTAGATTTCCACCGCGTTTTTATTGTAACACGCGCCGGAGGCGGCGTATATTGTCTTTGAACACGGCGCCGCGATTTCAGGAGTCGGGCGCTGATTTTTCCCCGTACACCTTATGCCAAAGCGCAGAATAGCCCTCGCGACCGCCCCATTCCGGGACGAAAGGCACAGCCTCAATATTTAACAGCCCCGCGGCGGATTCCTCATTTTTTACATATATCAGCATCATCTGCCGCCCGTCGTAATAGGAACGCCCGGTTTCCCGCGCGATGCCGTTAAAGTAAACCAAGCGGAAATCCGCGATTTCTACGGGAATATTATGGTAGTGAAACGAGAACACATGCTCTGTGTACAGGGGCGATTCTTCAAAGGGAACCAACACGATAATGGCGTGATTGACGCGTTTCGCGACGGCGGACAATACGGCGGACGGGTCCTCGAAATGCTCCAGAACGTTCGAGATAAACGCCACGTCTCCGCCCCCGGATAAATTCCGGATATCCTCCGCCGCGAAGGAAAGCCGCGGGTAAAGCGTCTTGGCGGTTCGCACCGCGCTTTCGGAAAAATCGATTCCGGATACCGCTCCCGTAAAGATTTCCGTTAATACCGCCGTCCCGTCTCCCTCGGCGCAGCCTAAATCAACAACGCTGTAATTTCCGCCGTTTACGTATCGGGTAAGCCATTCCGGCGCGTTTTGCGCAAACAGTCTGGCGAAGTACGCCGATTGCTGCCGCCCGGAAGAATTTTCCCAGTCCTTTTCCGCAAAGCGGCGCTCCCAATATTCCTTAGAGTTCATTTCCATATTCCGTTCCCCCGCAAACATTACATTCATTTAAAAGTCTCGCATATTCCTCGCTAAAAAATTGCCGGTGCCCGCTGCTTACATGCATTTCCGCCAATTCCTTCACGCCCTTTGCCCCGTACATTTTCACCACGCCGAGGAAGTTTTCCCGCTCGCCGTTCTTGTCGCTGCAGCGCTGCCCCGCCACGTCATGCACGCAGAGGGTGTTGAAGTTGATTTTGGGCCGCCAGTTGTGCCGCGCGCCCAAATAATAACGGTAACCGAGCAGCATACTGTCGTCGTCAAACCCCTGCGCGCCTTTAAGGAAACGGCGGTCTATTCCGCCGATTGCCTTTAGCATCTCCGCCCGGTGGATGCACGGGTGCGTAAACCCCGGCACGATTACCTTGCGGCACAGCCCTTTCAGGAAATGTTCCAACTCATTCAAATCCTCCGGGGGTACGCCCGCGTAGTCTTCCCGGAAATAGATCCACCCGTTTTTTTCCACAATCCCGCTGCACATCAGCGGTTCGTCCGCCGCTGCTACGAGCGCGTTAATGAGATGGTCTTCCCAGTTGCGCATGAACGCCATGTCCAAATGCAGCTCGCTGATATATTTCACATCCAACGCGTTCCATATATGCAAAAAGCATTCCTGCCTGCCATTCAGGATGCCTACGTTCTTCCCCTCGCCGATGACGGTGAAGTTCAGCCTGTAAGCCTTCAAATAATCGGCAAGCTCGCTGTTTGACCAGAAGCCCTGGTTGTACACCAACACGTCTTTGTGGGTGCAGTTTTCAAGGGTGGACAGGCAGCGTTTCGCCAGAAGCAGGTCGTAATCCAACGATTCCCGCCGAAGCATAAAAAGCAGCGTGTGAATTAATTCCATGACAAACCTCCGAAGGCGATGGACGATAGCGTTTTTTCAAGCCCGTCGGTCACGCGGTCAGCGGAAAACGCCAACGCGGTGTTCCTGCCCGCGGCTGCCAACTTCCGCCGCAGCTCCGGCTCGGCAAGCAAGGTAATCAGCCGCTCCGTCATGCCGTCAATATCCCCCTGTTCGCAGAGCAGACAATTCTCGCCCGGCACCGCGTAAGCGCGGATTCCGCCATTGTCCGTAGCCAACACCGCCGTGCCGGCGGACATGGCTTCCAACGGCGGCAGGGAGAACGCCTCGTACAAGGAAGTAGACATAAATACGTGGGCAAACCGGTACAGCAACGCCATGGAGGTTTGGGTCAGCATGTAATAGTAATTAATCGGGAAAGGCGTTTCCTGCCTTTCCGGTTCCACTTGATACGCCCACCAGACAATAAACCGCGCCCCTTTATCCCACGCGTTCCGCAGCACTTTAAAGGCAAAATCGAAACCCTTGAAATCCAACCCCGGGTGCCCCACAATCATTACGGGGGGCAGCTCGTCGTTCTTTTTCCAGGGGTAATAAAAGTCCGTGTCCACGCCCGGCGGGAATAATTGCGTCTTTCTGTTGTATTTAGCCAACAGTATCTCGCTGATAACGGGCGAGACGGCGAGAATGTGTACAGGCAGCCTGTAAAGGTCAACCATTTCCTGGCGGAAGCCGAAGGACGAGTCTTTCAACTCCCCGTAATCGCCAAACAAATACTCATAGCCCTGCTCCCACAGCACCACCGGTACGGAAGCGCCCGCGAACTGGGGTATCAGGCGCATCCAACAGAGGAAGATGACGTCCACGTCCTTAATCGCGTCAAGGTATTTCACACTGTACGGAACCACGATTTGCTCGCTGACGTCCTCGTCCGTAAGCTCGCTCCAGTTCGGGAGGACGCGCTCGCAGGAATCGGAACTGTAATAGGCTTTTACGGTGTGGCCCCTTTGGTGCAGCCGCCGCATTTGATGCAGCATGGCTTTCAAGCCGCCGGTCACCCCCCTGTGGGGCAGAATAAAGGCGATGCGCATTTTACGGTCTGTTTCGACCTCCCCGCCCGCCATATCGTCCAACGGCATAGCCTCAAGGTTATGCTTTTTGTAAAAACTGTAGAACTGCCAGTTCCCTTCCGCCGACTTAAACATCCAATAGCTGAAATCAAGGCCCACGAAGGTAAGCGGGTGAAATTCCCGCCGCGTGGCGCTCTGACCGGGAAGGTATTCCGGCGTGATTGCCAGTATCTGTTTCGTGACGTGATATTGCAGCTTTAACAGGAATTCGCGCGCTTCTTCCCCCCGCATACCCTCAAGTTCCGGGAGGAAAACAAAGTCGTAGACGCCCAACGCGTCAAGGTCACCGAGTTGCAGGTCGAGCCTTTCTATTTTGCCGCCGCTTATGCCAAGCCGCTGTTGGCAGAGCGCAAAGCGTTCCCCGTAGCCGGTGTCGCGAGCGCTTATCTCCAGTATGGTGGTCGGCTTCTCGCGCATTACCATATCCTCCACAAACGGGGAAAGCCGCGCAAAATTATCCGGAGCCTCTGTCATATCAACCGCCCCTGTCTATAGTCAGTGATACAGCGAATCAACTTTGGATGTAACCATCGTCAGCTATGCATTGTAAACGGTTCACTCCCTGCGTTTTCTATAAAAACGCTGCGTCCGTTCACCACAATGCATTAACGCTTCCGATGGTCAGCAATTAAGCTGATTCGCTATACACCATATTCAGGCAGCCTGTACTTTGACCCATTCGCTTTTTCACGCTTTGTTTGTTTTTTTGCGGTTTTTTAATTTGATTTCAATTTTCCAATCCGTTATACTTTTTCAGGCAAATTTTTGTATTGTTGCGCGTAAACCGCAGAAACGGAGAAAAGATAATGAATACTACCGCTGACCTTTATGAACTGATGAAAATCGTAAACGGCGAGCACGCCGACCCCCACCATATACTCGGCTGCCACGAGATACCTTCGGGCCGTGGGACAAGCTGGGTGGTGAGGGTGTTTAACCCGGAAGCGTCCGCCGTGGAAATAACCGTGGACTCCATGCCCGACAAAACGTTCCCCATGTCCCTGGTACATACCGCCGGTTTCTTCGAGGCGAAGCTTTCCAAAGCAAAAATGCCCTTCAAGTACACGCTGCACGTGACCGGGCACGACGGCAGCCGTTGGCAGGCATACGACCCCTACGCGTTCCTTCCGGTGCTTACGGATTTGGATTTGTACCTGTTCGGGCAGGGTACCCACTATGAAATTTTCAACAAGCTCGGCGCGCACCCCATGACCTTCGACGGGGTGGACGGGGTGTCTTTCGCCCTGTGGGCGCCCAACGCGAGCCGCGTCAGCGTGGTCGGCGACTTCAACAACTGGCACGGCCTGCGCCACCCCATGCGACAGCTGCAAAACTCCGGCGTTTGGGAATTGTTCGTGCCGGGGCTTAAAAACTATGACAAATACAAGTTCGAAATCAAATCCTCCGCCGGGGCGCTATTCCACAAAACCGACCCCTACGCGAGCTTTAACGAGCTGCGCCCGAGCACCGCTTCCTTCGTGTACGACATAGGCAGGCACCAATGGAACGACGACAAGTGGCTGAAGGAACGCGAAAAAAACAACCCCTTGGACGGGCCTATTAATATCTATGAAGTGCATGTGGGCTCATGGCGGCGCGCCGGGCATGACTTCGGGCGTTTCCTCAGTTGGCCCGAGCTTGCCGAACAGCTCATCCCCTATGTGAAGGAAATGGGGTACACCCACATTGAGTTGATGCCCATTATGGAGCACCCCTACGACGGCTCGTGGGGTTATCAGGTCACGGGGTTTTTCGCGCCCACCAGCCGGTACGGAAGCCCGGACGAGTTTATGGATTTTGTGGACGAATGCCACCGGAACAATATCGGCGTGCTGATGGACTGGGTGCCCGCGCACTTCCCCAAAGACGCCCACGGGTTGGGGCGGTTCGACGGGACGCCGCTGTACGAGCACGCCGACCCGCTAAAGGGGGAACAGCATGACTGGGGTACGTTTGTTTTCGACTACGGGCGCAAAGAAGTGAAAAATTTCCTCATCGCCAACGCGATTTTCTGGATAGAAAAGTACCATATCGACGGCCTGCGCGTGGACGCAGTCGCGTCTATGCTGTATTTGGATTTTGGAAAGAAGATTTATGAATGGTCGCCCAACGAGTACGGCGGCCGCGAGAACCTTGACGCGGTGGAATTTATCAAGCACATGAACTCCGTTATACGCGGCAGGTACCCGAACGTTATGATGGTGGCGGAGGAATCCACCGAATGGCAGGGCGTGACGAAGCCCACGGAAGAAGACGGGCTGGGCTTCAGCCTGAAATGGAACATGGGTTGGATGAACGATTTCCTCTCCTATATGAAGCTCGACAGCATCAACCGCAAGTACCGCCACAACAACCTGACCTTCGGCATGGTTTACGCCTACACGGAAAACTTTATTCTCGTGCTTTCCCACGACGAGGTGGTGCACGGAAAAGGCGCGATGGTAAACAAAATGCCGGGGGACGTGTGGCAGAAACTGGCGAACCTGCGCTCGGCATACGGGTTTATGATGGGGCACCCGGGGAAGAAACTGCTGTTCATGGGCGGGGAGTTCGGGCAGTTTG
>JAISWA010000060.1 GCA_031271275.1 Clostridiales bacterium
AGCGTTTTACCTGATGACCTGCCAATACCCCGCGCCAACTTCCGGGGCGTTGGACGAAGCGTTGGAAACGTTGGCGAAAAAGAACCGGTTTATCGCGGAGGAAAACGGCATCCCCTACGACGGGTTTAAGGACGAGATGGACGGCGCGCGTGTCGCCGCGTATTTGGGCGGTCTAACCGCGCAGTTGGCGGAAATTTCGTTAGCGGCGGAAGACGGCGACCTTATCACGCGGGAAATCGTAAACGCGGCGCGGTTTGCCGCCCACGGGGCGAAACTGCACGACGCCCTTCGCGGGAACGGAAAAGGTTTTGCCGCGCTCGCGGAGGAGCTTGCGCAGATACTGGCCGAGCACGAAGCACTTTGGCACGCCAGAAACAAGCCGGGCGGTTACGCCCGCAGTACCGAGCAGCTAAGTTGGCTCATATCATTTTACCGCAACGCGGATATCTGAGAAGGGATTGATTTTATGGGAGCAATTGAAACAAAACTGAACGAGGTCGGCTACATACTGCCGGAACCCCCCGCAAAAGGCGGCGTGTATACGCCGTGCAAAATATTCTCCGGCGGCAGGCTCGCGTATGTTTCCGGCTGCGGGCCGAGCATCGGCGGCGTGAACATCACGGGCAAGGCGGGGAAGGACGTACCCTTCGAAGACGTTAAAACCGCCGTCCGCAACGCGATGCTAAACGTGCTCGCGGTATTGAACAAGACCGTGGGCGGTTTGGACAATATAAAGAGCTGCGTGAAAATCACAGTGTTCATAAACAGCGCGGACGATTTTACCGACCAACCCGCCGCCGCGAACGCCGCGACGGAATTGTTGGTCGCCATTTTCGGCGAGGAGCGCGGCTGCCCTTCGCGTTCCGCTATCGGCGTGAACGTGCTGCCGGGGGATATTACCGCGGAGATAGAGATGTTGGTGGAGTTGGAATAGGGTTTGTTTACAGGAACTTTCTGACGAGTTAACCTGAGGAATGAAAACATATGATATACAAATTATCATTCGCTGACTCCGTAGTAAATGTTGAAATCCTCCCGTCGGCAACAAAGCATGGTATAATAAATGACGATATTATTTGCGCGCTTGAGCGGAGTATCTATGATGAAACACTTGAGACAGACCCGAACAAAACGCTGTCTATCGGGTATGATAGGAACGCGAGGTTACTGGAAGTAATATTCCACATTATATCCGATGAGCACATCGTGGTTTTCCATTCAATGCCCTGTCGCAAATATTATATTGAAAGGATGCTCAAATAAATGAAAACAACGAGCAGATTATCGGACAAAGAATATGATGAATTAAGCGCTGAGTATGAAATAACTCCTCCAGAGCTTTCCGGTAAACCCGGGTTTTTATCTTACAAACGTGAAGCGGCGCTTGTTACGGAACTGCTTCCTCCATACTATGCCCAAATCGTTAATACAAAGGCTGCGGTTATGTCTTTATCCCCGTCAGAGGTTATCCAACACGCAATTAAGTCACAGTTAAAGGAAAGCGTATAATATCTTCCCGGCAGTTTCCTGTGACACAAGAAAGCGGCTCCGCCGCTTTTTCTCTGCAATTCGTCATAGGAAACTGCACCTTGTGCGTTCGGTTGGCTTCAAAACGGAACGATAGAATCAAGCAGTTTCCTATGACATAAAAAACGCCCCCTGCTGTGTTTGGCACAGCGGGAGGCGTTTTTAATATTAACTGATCTATGACTGAAGATTAGTTTACATCATTCCCATTCCGCCGCCGCCGGGGGGCATGGGGGGCTCGGGTTCCTTAATGTCGGCTACGACGGCTTCCGTGGTAAGCAGGGTGGAGGCGACGCTCGTGGCGTTTTGAAGCGCGGTGCGCGTTACCTTGGTGGGGTCTATGATACCCGCTTCCACCATGTTGACGAAGCTTTCGGTCAACACGTCGAAGCCGACGCCCATCTTCTGCTCTTTCAGTTTATTGACGATAACGGCGCCTTCCAACCCGGCGTTGTTTACGATTTGGCGCACGGGGGATTCCAACGCCTTGAGGATGATACTCGCGCCGGTCTTTTCGTCGCCGCTCAAGCTTTCGATGACCGCCTGCACCTTGGAGGTGGCGTGTACATACGCGGAACCGCCGCCGCAGATAATGCCTTCCTCTACCGCCGCGCGGGTGGCAGCGAGGGCGTCTTCCATGCGCAGCTTCTTTTCTTTAAGCTCGGTCTCGGTGGGAGCGCCGACTTTGATGACCGCTACGCCGCCCGCCATTTTCGCGAGGCGTTCCTGTAATTTTTCTTTGTCGAATTCGGAGGTGGTTTCCTCAATCTGGGACTTAATCTGCGCCACGCGGGCGTCGATTTCGTCTTTGTTGCCCGCGCCGTCGATGATGATGGTGTTTTCTTTTTCAATCTTGACGGTCTTTGCGCGGCCAAGCTGGTCGATGGTGGCTTCTTTAAGCTCAAGCCCGACTTCGGAGGAAATGACCACGCCGCCGGTGAGCGTCGCGATATCTTCCAACATGGCTTTGCGGCGGTCGCCGAAACCGGGGGCCTTCACCGCGGCGCAGTTGAAGGTTCCGCGTAATTTGTTCAGCACAAGGGTGGTAAGCGCTTCGCCTTCCACGTCCTCGGCGATGATGACCAGTTTCGCGCCGATTTGCACGACCTGCTCAAGCAGCGGAAGGATTTCCTGCACGGTGGAAATTTTCTTGTCGGTAATCAGAATATAGGGGTTATCCATGACGGCGATCATTTTTTCCATATCGGTGGCCATGTACGCGGAAAGATAGCCCCGGTCGAACTGCATACCTTCCACTAATTCCAGTTCGGTGTTCATGGTCTTGGATTCTTCCACGGTGATAACGCCGTCGCTTGAGACTTTCTCCATGGCGTCGGCAATCATGTCGCCGATTTCCTTGTAGCCGGCGGAAATGGCCGCGACTTTCGCGATGTGGTTCTTGCCGTCTACCTTCTGGCTCATACCCTTGATGGCTTCCACGGCGGCGTCGGTGGCTTTCTGCATACCGTTGCGCAGGATGATGGGGTTCGCGCCCGCCGCGATGTTCTTCAAACCCTCGCGAATCATGGACTGCGCCAACACGATGGCGGTGGTGGTTCCGTCGCCCGCCACGTCGTTGGTCTTGGTCGCGACTTCCTTTACGAGCTGCGCGCCCATGTTCTCAAAGGAATCCTCCAACTCGATTTCCTTCGCGATGGTCACGCCGTCGTTGGTGATAAGAGGCGTGCCGTATTTCTTGTCCAGTACCACGTTGCGGCCCTTGGGGCCCAAGGTGATGTTGACGGTATCGGCAAGCTTGTTAACGCCGATTTCCAAAACAGTACGCGCGTCAATAGCGTATTTGATTTGTTTTGCCATAAATTATTTTCCTCCGCTTAGAATTATTCGACGATGGCAAGAATGTCGCTCTGCTTGACGATGATGTACTCGTCCTCGCCGAGCTTGACTTCCGTGCCCGCGTACTTGGAATAGATGACTTTGTCGCCCGCTTTAACTTCCATTTTGATTTCCTTGCCGTCTACGACGCCGCCGGGGCCTACCGCAACTACTTCCGCCTGCTGCGGCTTCTCTTTCGCCTGGCTCGGCAGTACGATGCCGGATTTGGTGGTTTCTTCGGCTTCGAGCTGCTTGATGACGACCCTGTCGCATAAAGGTCTTAATTTCATGAACGTGCCTCCCTAAAGAATATTAATTTTTTATTAGCACTCATGCTTATTGAGTGCTAAATCCGTGCAATAGTTTATAGTTGGGTATTTATTAATGCAAACGCCAAAACCGATAATTTTAGCGGTTCACGTGTTATTATGAACTGTCAAGTCATAATTCATATATATTTCTCCGCGATACTATTTTTTCCTCATTATTACTCCCGTATACAAATTACTTTTATAAATTTATAAAGAAAATTTGCCGGCTTAATGCCGTTAAGTTAAAATGTTCCCAAGGGACTGGAACGAAATAACATGGTCAGATTCGCGTGCGGTTTCGTGCAAGGCAAGGAACGAAAAACGCCGCTCAATAAATATGAAGGAGACCGCCATGAAAAAAATAATCCTGACTCTTTTCCTATTATTATTTCTTACCTCCTGTACTTCGGAAAATACCCCCGGCAACCAAAGCGGCGCGCCTACAACGGATGCACCCGTCGAAGCCGCCACTAACGCAGTCACCGAAGCGCCCGCAGAAACCGCCACTGACGCAGGCACTGAAGCGCCCGCTGAAGCCACCACTGACGCAGTCACTGACGCAGGCACCGAAGCGTCCGTCGAAGCAGACACTGACGCAGGCACCGATGCGCCCGCCGGGGCGACGCCAACCCCCGCCCCCGCGGAATTTTCTTCCGGGCCTGTCACTTTGGCGGAATCTTCCGTGGGCGATTTAAAAATTACTCCCCTGCGCTACAACTCCGAGGGCGTTTCGCCCGAAACCTCCTTCCTCATCCAACCCCAGGCTAAAATCCCATACGAAGAATTGCTGACCCGTTTAACCTTAAGCGGCGCGGACGCGCTTCCGGCGGAGTTTTCCCTGTCCGAAGACAACGGCGAGGGCTTTACGCTCACCCCTTCGGAAGCGTTAAAGGGCAATACGGTTTACGCGATCAAGTATTCCCCCCAGGGCAAAAGCCCGCTGTCTTTCGCTTTCCAAACGGAAGCGGGGTTTGGGGTGACGTCCACTACCCCGGGCAAAGATTCGTACTCGGTACCGGTGGATTCCGGAATTGAAATCACTTTCAGCGAAGGACTCGCGGGCGACATTGAAGATTATTTCTCCATCTCGCCCCGCGTTACCGGCGAATGGAAGCAAACCGGAGACACACACACCTTCATACCCGATAGCCGCCTTGACAGCGGCATTTCCTATACCGTCACCGTAAAGGGCGGCGCGGGCGGCATTACCGACACCCGGGGGCGGACGATGGAGGAAGACTATACCTTTACCTTCATGACCGACTGGCAGAACGAAGACCGCGCGTTCAGCGAAATATACGGCGGCGCATACGGCACGTTCCTGCCCGGCGACCCCATTTACGCGGACCTCAGCGTCTCGCGGGAATTTTCGGATGCCGATTACACCGTCACCGTTTACCGCGTCCCCAACGCGGAAAGGTTTCTAAACGGCCCGCAGGAATACCGGGACGGAATACCCGCCGATTACGAGATGCTCGGTTCGTTGGTGACGCAGCTTGCCGAGACCTACGAAAGCGCGTACCAATACCGGTATGTGCTGCCCATCAGCGAAACGCTGCCCGAGGGGTATTATCTGGCGGATATCAGCGCCAGCTACGGGAACACAGCCGTACAGCTGCAAAAATGGATACAGGTTTCCAAATTATCGGTCTACTCCATTTCCGCCGGGGGCGGGCTTATCCTGTGGGTCAACGATACGGAAACGGGCATTCCGGTGGAAGGCGCGTCCGTCCGCGTCGGCGGCATCTATTCCGGCGAAGGGTACGAAACCGACCGTGACGGCATCGCGGTGTTATCCCCGGTTGCGGCGGAGGATTACGCTTCCGTATACATTACCGACGATAACGGAACGCTTCCCTTCGCCTACAGCATTAAAACCTTTGACGCAAAAACCGTTACGCCGGACAACCGGTATCTTAGCTACTTATACACCGACCGCTACGACTACCTGCCTTCCGACACCGTCAGGGTGTTCGGGACCATCAACGCCCGTTCGCCGGAATTTTTGCTCGCCTCCGGCGACAAAATCACCCTTGCCTTCGGCGACATGTGGGAAGTGCCGGTCACGTTGGACGGCTACGGCTGTTTCGAAGCCTCGGCGGACCTGAAAGACATGTACGGTTACGTCACCTTGGAACTGCGCGTCAACGGCGAAGGAATCACTTCCCGGGGCGTTAATTTTTCGGAGTATGAGCGGGACAAATATATTTTGGAAACGGAAACGGACAGGCGCGTGTATTTCGCGGGGGAAGCCGTGACGGTCACCCTTTCGGCGGCGACTTTCGACGGCGCGCCCGCGGAGGGTTTGACGATTGACGGGCGCGGTGCGGACGGGTTGGTTACGGACGAATACGGGCTCGCAACCGACGTTTTCACCGCCGAGCCTTGGTCCTACGACGGCTACAGCGACTGGAACCCGAACCATCAAGACAGTTGGTATACGCTTATGAGCGCGGAGGAATATATTCAGGACGCATACGTCAGTTTTACCGTGCTGCCCTCCGACGTCATGCTCGAATATGAACAGCCTTCCGAGGGCATCATCGAATTTACCGCGAACAGTATCGACCGCGACGCGTTGGAAGATAGCATGAGCACGGGGGAGGCGGACAGATATTTATATGGAAGCGAATTTTTGGACATTTTCCGGGGAAGCCCCGTGGATATTGAAGTGAAGCTGACCGTTTATAAGAATGAAATGGTTCCCTCGCAAACGGGCGAGTATTACGATTTCATAGAGAAGCGGAATATTTCCCGATACTCCTATAAAGATGTGGAAAGCTTCCATTCGGAGCGAACGCTTAGCACGCAAAACGGACGCATTACCGCCGACGGGCTTCCGGTGAGCGAAAGCGCGTTTGAGCGGTACCGTGTCAACGTACAATACACGGACACCCACGGCAGGCAGGTTGGCTTTGATATCTACACCGGCTATTTAAACTATTACCGCGACGAAGGCGAAGCCAACAAACGTTACCAGTTTTATCTCGCGGAGCGTCCGGAAACGCCGGAGGACAAAGAAACCTACAAATATAACCTGAGGATAAACGAGACGGGCCGGGTGAGGCTCACCCTGCAGGACAACACGGAGGAAATAATCGAGGAAGGCGCGGTTATCCTTGTTCCGGTCACAAACAATCTGAACCAACCTGTTACGGGAAGCCCTGCGGGTACGGATTTCAAGTTCCTGCCTGAATACGCGTACAATGTCCTCGTTACGGGCGCGTATTTCGACGGTAAGCGTGTGTACCGGATTTCCAACCCCTTATACCTGAACCATGACTATTCGGAAAAGGAGCTGTCTTTTGAAATTGACTTTGACAAGCAGGAATACGCGCCGGGGGAAGCGGTAAACGCTTCCGTAAAGGTGACGGACAAAAACAGCGGCGAGCCCGTACAGGCGGAAGTAAACGTAAGCGTCGTGGACGAGGCGGTGTTGGCGCAAAACCCCAACGAGGCGTACTACCTGAGCAGTTATTATTCCAGCGCCTACCATACGCCGTACCCTTACGAGGAATATTCCTCCTACACCCCCTCCGGCGGCGAGGGGAATTATGCCGGCGGCGCGGAAATGGGCAACGGCGGTTATGAGAATTACAACATCCGCAAAGACTTCAACGATAACCCCGCCTTTTTAACCGTTGAAACCGATGCGGGCGGCGGCGCGGAAGTTTCCTTCAAGCTGTCCGACGCGGTGACTTCGTGGCGGGTGACGCTGCATGGGATTACCCGCGACGGCAAAGTGGGAAATGTAAAGCGGAACATCGTTTCCGCCCTGCCTTTTTACCTTGATGTGATTGCGGTGGACACCTTCCTGACAGGGGACGAGGTCGCGGCGCTCGCCAAACCCCACGGCGGGCAGTTTAAGCGCAATACCACGCCCGTCGCCTTTACGGCGGAACTGCTTTCGGGCGGCGAAGTAGTAAGCGCCCTCGAGCAGGAGAGCGCGGTACAGGGCATGTTTAACTTTGGCAAGCAGCCGGCGGGGGAATATACCCTACGCGTTTACGCGGCGCTTGACGGCGGAGAATACCGCGACGCGATGGAGGAAAAAATCCGCGTAGCGGAAAGCGATACAGCGCTTCCGTTGGTGGCGCAGTATGAGATTAACGACGGCAACCCGGTGTTTGACGCCAATTTCAATATCACCGCGTCGCCGGTGGAAGTGCTGTTCACCAACGGGGATGTCGCTCCGCTTTCAAGAATCCTGTGGAGCTGTTTTGACAGTGACAGCCGGAGGACGGATTATATCGCCGCCGAAGCTTTCATATCAAACTTCTGGAGCGGTGAGCCGGTTCAAATGACTGCCGCGGACGTACCGGAGCTTCGGAATACTTTTTCCAACCACTACGGTATGCCGGAGTTGCTTTACGGCGAAGACGATTTGCTCTACACCGCCCGGTTCTTTTCCGCCTTCCCGGAATTATTGACCAATAAAACCAACCGGGTTAGTTACGCCCGTGAATATTTAGCCGTGGAGCCGGAGGAACCGGAGCAGTACGCCCGGCGGGCGGCGGCTTATTATTTGCTTGCGGTTATGAAAGAGCCGGTGCTTACGGATATTTACCGCGAGGTTGAAATGATGCGCGGTGACGGCGACCAGACGCAGTTTACCGATACGTATTGCGGGCAGCTTCGCGTGCTGACCTATGCGGCCGCCCTGTGCGCCTTGGGCGACGACACGTCCGCCGCGGAACTGATGGCGGCGTACCCCACGTCGGAGTTCGCCTACGGTTATCATTTAAGTTCCGGCGACGGAAGCGACGCCGACCGGAATTTTGAAACCTTGGAAGCGCTCCGGTTGTACGCGCTTTCCGCCTTTGACCAACCGGCGGCGTTTGAGACGCTTAAAACCAAAACGGAAAACCAATATGTCAGCGACGTATGCGAGAAGATTAATTTTATCCGCAAAGCGGTTCCCGCGTCGGGCAGGGTTTCGGAAATGGAATACACACTGGACGGCGAAACAAAAAAGGTAACCCTCGTTAACTTCGACTGCCATCGTTTAAGCGTGACCGTCGAGCAGTACGATAAGCTTAACGCGCGTCAGGTAAGCGGCAATACCGATATACGCGTCAATTTCACCGGCACCCCCGAGAACCTTGACCCGTCGCGGAAAACCATCGGGCTTACCAAAAAAATCACGCCCGTGGACGGGGAGGAAAACCTGTACCGTATCACCCTGACCGTCAGCGATAATAATGAAGAAAACCTGCCCCGCTTTTATAACCTCTACGACCGTGTCCCGAGCAATATGCGGTATACCTCGCCGCCGGGCAACTATGAACCGACGGGCCGTTATTATGCCGCCGCCGAGGGTCAGCGCGTCAGTATTTGGGCTTATAAGGAAGGGAAATTGCCGACCTACACCATTGACTATTACGCGATTCGCGTCAGCGACGCGGAAGCCGTTACGCCCCCGGCGTATATCGGGAGCGCGGGAAGGACGCAGGAGCGTTGGGGCATGAGCGAGTGAAAATGATAGCGCTCCTCCTTCTCTGCGCCCTGCTCTGCGGGTTTGACCACCTTTCCGCTCAAAGGCACATGGACGGCGATACTTTCCGCTACGCCCTTTATAACGCGGCGGATTACGGCGCGGTGGATGCCGTCGCGGGGGTGGTTCCCCACCACTTGACCGCCGCGACCATGACGGCGGGTTTCTTTCGCGGGGTATCGGGAAACGATTACGACACGGTAATTCTGGTGGGCCCCAACCATAACGGGAGCGGCGGCGAGGTCATTGTCTCCTACCGCGATTGGGACGCGGGCGGCGGCGAAACGGTGGAATGCGATACGGATATGCTGAAAAAAATATCCGGCATCCCGCTGCGTTCCGCCCACCTGGCGGAAAACGACGAGATAGTGGAGGGCGACCACGCCATTTCGGTTTTGGTTCCGTTTATCCACGAATTTTTTCCGGAAGCGCGTGTCGCGCCCATGCTCGTCAGCCGTTCGCTAACCTACGCGGACACGCTACGGCTTGCCGAGGGCATCGAAAGCGCCGCCGGCAAAAAAAGCCTGCTGCTGTGCTCCATCGACTTTTCCCATTACCTGACTGCAGCTGACGCGGCCCTCCGCGACGAGGAAACCCTTCGCGCCATTAAAAAAAACGACTGCCCCGCGATTCACGGTTTTACCAACGCGAACACGGACAGTCAGGCAAGCCTTATTATCTTTTTAAAATTTCTGCAAGCGCGAAACCTTGAGCCGCACGTGTTGGCTCACGGGAATTCCGATGATTTTATACCGGGAACCGTCCGGGAGACGACCAGTTATTTTATCCTCGCGGGGTCGCCGGCTACAGATATATAGCGAATCAACTTTGTAAGTTGATTCGCTATAGTCCCTCAACCTTAAACAGGTCATTCTGAGCGCAGCGAAGAATCCTATTCAATTTTCATGCAGCAGTTCCTGCCCGCTTCCTTTGCCAAATACAGCGCCCGGTCAGACTTTCCGATAAAACCCTCCGGCGATTCGCCGACTTCGGGCGTCGCGGAGGCGGCTCCCACGCTTACGGTGATATATAAAAGCCCTTCGCCGTTTAATTTTTCCACGCCGGTGCTTTCTATGCGCGCACGGATATTTTCCGCAACCACCATCGCCCCCCGCAAATCGGTCTCCGGCAAAACGACCGCGAATTCCTCGCCGCCCCACCGGGCGTAAAAGTCCGTAGCGCGCCGCACCGACGATTTAATTCCGGCGGCGACGGCTTTAATTACCTCGTCCCCCTGTTGGTGGCCGTAGGTGTCGTTGAATATTTTAAAACGGTCAATATCGATCATCAGCATACTGATGACCGTTTTATTGCGTATACTCCTGCCCCATTCCGTTGTGATTTTATTATTAAAGCTGCGCCGGTTGGGAAGCCCCGAAAGCGTGTCCATCAAACCGAAGGTTTCCATCGTCCGCATCCGCTGAATAATACATAGCTGCGAGAACACCCGCGCCCTTACAACGCCGCGGTGAACCGGCTTCGCGATATAATCCGCCGCCCCAAGCGTTAGGGCGCTTTCCTCGTCCTCACGGCTGCTAATACCCGCGAGCAGGAGCACCGGGATATGTCTTGTCATCTCGGTGGATTTTAAAGCCCTTAACACGTCAATGCCGTTTGCATCCGGAAGCCGACTGTTGAGCAGCACCAAATCCGGAAGCTCGTTTCTGATTCTCTCAAGAGCGTCCTCGCCTGACGGGGAAACGCTTATCTCCCATTGGTATGGGGCCGGGTTTTCATCCGAAGGCGCAACGGGCGACAGGATGTCTTTCAACACTTCCAAATCGACCGCATCATTTTCCGCGATTAATATTGTAAAGCTTTCACTTTCCACAAAATCACGTCCCCCATTTTATAAAAGCCTGTTTATTCTGCGGAGCCGCCCAGTTTTTCCGTTTGGTCGTAAGTGATAAGCGTGTCCATGATTTCATTTAAGTCGCCGTCGAGCACCGCGTCCAACCGGTGCAGGGTCAGCCCTATCCGGTGGTCCGTCACGCGGCTTTGGGGATAGTTATAGGTGCGGATGCGCTCGCTCCGGTCGCCGGTTCCCACCTGGCTGCGCCGCTCCGCCGAAAGCTGCGAATGCTGCTTTTCCTGTTCGAGGTCATAGAGCTTGGCGCGTAAAATTTTAAGCGCCTTGTCTTTGTTTTTCAGCTGCGATTTTTCGTCCTGACAGGAAATTACGATGCCGCTCGGCATATGCGTAATGCGCACCGCCGAGTCGGTGGTATTTACGCTCTGCCCGCCGTTTCCCGAGGAACGGAACACGTCCACGCGCACGTCGTTCATGTTCAGCTCCACGTCCACGTCCTCGGCTTCCGGCAGCACCGCCACCGTTACGGTGGAAGTGTGAATCCGCCCGATTGACTCGGTAACGGGCACCCGCTGCACCCGGTGCACGCCGCTTTCATATTTAAGGCGGGAATACGCGCCCCGGCCCTGTATGATAAACACAATTTCCTTGAACCCGCCAATTTCGTTTTCGTTGGCGCTCAGGATTTCTGTTTTCCAACGGCTGCGCTCGGCGTAACGCGCGTACATCCGAAAGAGCGTGCCCGCGAAAAGCGCCGCCTCGTCGCCCCCCGCCCCGCCCCGTATTTCCACAATTACGTTTTTCTCGTCGTTGGGGTCTTTGGGCAGCAGTAAAAGCTTCAATTCCTGCGAAATATCGTCGAGGCGTTCCTGCGCGCTTTTTAATTCCTCTTTCGCCATCTGGCGGAGTTCCTCGTCGCCGCTTTCGTTTAGCATTTCCTTCGCGTCTTCTATATCCTGCTTCGTTTTTTTATACTCCCGATGTTTCTCGATAATGGGCGTAAGGTCATTGTGCTCTTTCATCAGCCCCCGCCAACGGTTTGTGTCCGCGATTACCGACGGGTCGCTTACCGACTGGGATAAAGATAAATACTTATTTTCAAGCTCCTCCAATTTGTCAAACATACCATTCCTCCACGTTTTATAAAACCCCGTATACCACGCGCGGAAGCCCCGCGTAGTCGCTTACTGTTTGTATCCCGTTAAACCCGGCGCTTTCCATCAGCGCGGCGACCCCTGCCGCGGGACCCACTTCTAAAAATAAAGCCCCGCCCGGGCTTAAATAGTTTTTGCTCTCCGGTATCAGCCTGCGGTATATATCCAACCCGTCGCCGCCGCCGTCCAACGCGAGGAGCGGCTCATAATCCCTGACTTCCGCGCTCAGGCGCAAAACTTCGCTTGAGGGAATGTACGGCGGGTTTGCCGTGATGATGTTAAACCGCTCGCCTTCGGGTATCTGGGAAAACAAGTCGGACCGGATGAAACGGATTCCCGGATAGCCGAGGGATTTCGCGTTTTCCGCCGCAAGCCCAAGCGCTTCGGCGCTGATATCCGAAGCGGTGACGGCGGTGTTCGGCAGGCTCGCCAACGCCAACGCGACACACCCGCTTCCGGTGCATAAATCCAGTATGCCAACCATCCCGTCGATATGCCTTGCAACCGCTTCTACCAAAACCTCCGTGTCCTGCCTCGGTATCAACGCGCGTTTGTCACAGGAAATTTCCAACCCGTAAAAGGGCCAACTGCCGAGAATATACTGTAAGGGTTCGCCCCGGGCGCGCCTATCGGTCAGCGATTCAAAATTTTGTATATCGTCGCGGTTTAAGCGCCGCTCATTATGCGTAAGCAGTTCCTCCCGGGTTTTTCCCGTCACGCGGCTGAGGACCATGACCGACTCGCGCATCCCTATGCGGGAAGCGCCGAATCGCAGCGCTGCGTCAACGGTTGGGTTCGTCATCGACTTTTTGCTGCTTTTCTTTTTCCAATACCTTGTTAAGCGCGGTGATGGCAACCTCAATCTGACCCGCGTCGGGTTCCCCCGTGGTGATTCGCTGCAGGCACATCCCGGGGAATATAACGGCGCGCACCAACCAATTGTCATGCCGCCCCGCCCATTTGACGGAAACTTCATACGCAAGCCCCGCTATCACGGGCAGCAGTAAGATGCGCGTGGCAAACCGCAGCCAAATGGTTTCCGTGGTGACAAACATGAACACCAACATACTGATAAGCATAACCACCAACAGAAAGCTCGTGCCGCAGCGCTTATGTAAACGCGAGTGCTTAGCGACGTTCTCTGCCGTAAGCGCGTCCCCGCTCTCGAAACAGTTTATCGTCTTATGCTCCGCGCCGTGATAGGCGAACATTCGCTTAACGTCTTTGGAAAGGGACATCAGGGACACGTAGCCGACAAAAATCCCCACGCGAAGCACCCCCTCGATTACGCCGGTCAGCCGGGTGTTCCCGCCGGTTAAGGGCGAAAAAAGCGAGCCGACCCAGGTGGGCAGCAACATAAACAAACCGACGGCAATAACCACGGCAACGACCACGCTGAATTGTATCAAAACATCGTTTAGTTTATCCCCGAGCTTTTCGCGCAGGAAACGCTCAATCCTTCCCGGTTCTTCCTCTTCCTCGATGCCCTCCGTCGCAATCTCGGCACTCTGGGTCAAAGTTTTAACGCCCGTCACCATAGAGTCTATAAACGCCGCGACGCCGCGTATAACCGGAAGCTTTACAAGAGAAAATTCTTCCGTTTTCTTTTTAAGCGCTTTTTCTATCAACGCAATTTCGCCGTCGGGTTTACGGACTGCCATCGCGTACATTTCGCTGCCCTTCATCATGACGCCTTCCATAACCGCCTGACCGCCATAATATTTAGGGCTCATATCTTTCTCATTCTTTTTCATTTAAAAATAGCCATCCTTTGCCTGACAGATAAAGTTGTCCACATGATACCACGAGATTGCTTTAATTCCTACGATATTTTATTTACCGTTCACGCCAAACGCATGAACGCGCTTGGCGTTCGTGAAAATGCTTCGTCGCCGTACTCCTCCGGCATTTCCACGATGTACGGAATTTTCTTCCGTAGGCTATAAATCAAAAACGCCCTTGCGGGCGTATTTAGCTTGATTTCTTTTTATCCGGTTCAATTCGCAGCAACCGGAGTTCGTGTTTTTCGTATTGCGCTTTTATATCTGCGATATCAGGGCGTATCTCTTTACTGATTATATCGTATACTTGCCTGTATCCATCGTGTAAAGCGCCATGGTTAATCTTGTTATCCTCTTCGATCAAGATAACGTGGTGCTTAGTGTCGGCAAGTTCTGTCTCGACTTTGGACAGTTCTGTCTTGACTTCGGACAGTTCTGTCTTGACTTCGGATACATCGGATTTGACTACAACGAGTTCGTTTTCTATTTTGTCAAGGCGTTGATTGGTTTTTTGCTGCTCTGTTAAAAGCGCTTCAAGTACGGCGGATTGTGTCTCCAATAAGGCGGAGTGCTTTTCCAATAAGGTAGAGTGCTTTTCCAACAGGGATAAAATTTTTTCATCGTTGTTCATTTTAACGCTCCTTTTATGGGCGGCTGCGGAGGAAGCGAACCATTATATTTTTCCATTAAGCGTAATTTCCCAATGGGATAAATCCTGCGGGTCGGCAGCGGTAAACGTAAGCTTTCGCCCTTCCGCCCATAAGATTTTTTTTCGCACGATAATCGTATTGTCCTCGTCTGAAATTTCACAGTCGCTTTTATTCGTGAGCAAAAGCGCTGCTTTGCCGTTTCGCGTTACGGGGGAAATCAAGATATCTTCCGCATCCGTCAACCCATCCAATGAGGAACCGGGCAGTTTTGACAAGGGCGAATTCTTTTTCAAATCATCCAATTGAATGTTATTTTCGTATATTCCGTCTCCGTCGGCGTTTACCGACTTCACCAACAGGCGAACAGGTTTTCCGGCGGATGCCTTCTTTAAAAAAGCGCGGTATAACCCGTAACAGACCGCTGCCGTTCCGATTGCCACGAGAAATATTAACACACCGTCCAGTATGCCAAAGGGCTTGCCCGTGGCAGGCTCGGCGGGCGCTTCCGTACCCGGAACTTCCGTGGCGGGTTCGGTAATAACTTCTTCGGCAATAACTTCAGGGGATGCTTCCGTGGCGGGGGCCTCGGCGCTCGTGCCTTCTGTAAAAGCTTCGGTGAAAGCTTCCGTGGGCGCTTCCGTACCCGGAACTTCCGTGACGGGTTCGGTAACAACTTCTTCGGTAATAACTTCAGTGGATGCTTCCGTGGTTGGGGCTTCGAAGCTCGTGCCTTCTGTAAAAGCTTCGGTGAAAGCTTCTGTGGGCGCTTCCGTACCCGGAACTTCCGTGGCGAGCTCGGTGACAGGTTCGGTAGCCGCTTCCGTGGGCGCTTCCGTACTTGGAACCTCGTCCTGTACCCCCGCCCTCATAATCTCCGTATTGATTTCGCCAAAGATTGCGGGAATTCCCTCCGCGCCATCCGTAATATACATCTTACCGGAAGTCCGCTCCGCCAACGATTGCAAAAAGTCCGCGTCCACGCTGCCGTTATCATTCAAACCGACCGCGTAAACCGGAACACTGCTCCCAAGCCTGTCCAACACGCTGTTCAAGTCACTTTCGGAAGCCTCAACAGTGCGCCGCGGCGTATTCGGGTTAATTTCGAACATTCCGTCCGTTAACAAAAGAACCGCTTTGCGGTTGCCGGCGTCTTCCGTTCCCGCGAACATTTCTTCCGCCTTTAACATCGCCAACCCGAAATCGGTATACCCGTTGTATTCCAACCGGTCAAGGGACGCCCTGACCGATTCGGTGTGCGCCGGGTCGGAAGCGAAACGCAACGGGACAGTGCTTCTTATGGTACCGGAAAACGCGATTACCCCCACACGCGAAGCCGTGTTTCCCGCTCCGAGTGTTTCGGCAAAACCCGCTGCGGAATTCGGGACAATTCTGCCGGCGTCGTTGTAACGCATGGAACCGCTGACGTCGAGCAGCAGCATGACATCAACGCCGCCGCTGTCATCAGTCCCTTCCGTTTCCTGAGCGTTAACCGCCCTCGCAGGAAAGAATACAAGAAGCAACACAAATAATATACACCGTTTCAAACGCATCCGCTTACAGCCCCCGTATTTTAAAACTATGTTTTAATACTTTTCCAAATACGGGACTTCCGCGTTAGGGGGGATTTCCCCTACGGTATAACGTCCGCTTATCTGGCTGCCTTCGTCCACGATAAGCGACTGGGTTTCGATATCGCCGCTGACTTTTGCGGTGGACGCAAAGTGCAGCATCGACCCGCAGCGAATATTTCCGCTGACGCGGCCCGCGACCACAATCATGTTGGCGGTTATGTCCCCGATGACGGTACCGGAGTCCCCCAGTACCAAGCTCCCGTCTATGTCGATATTACCCCGGAAAACGCCGTCGATACGCACGGATTCACCGCCGGTCATAGACGCGGCTTCCAACTGTATACCTCTGCTTATCACGGTACTCGGCGCATCCATATGCGGCGCTGCGGCTTTTTTTGAGAACATACGCGACTCCTCTTTCTGAGAAATATATTTCTTTTTAACCTCTGTAGTATATCACAATTTAAAAGGGCGGAACGTCAACAGACGTCCCGCCCTTAAAAATTATTCCTGTCGGGTTAATTTTGTTTTCTCGCTTTGCGGCTAAGGAAAACAAGCATCGCGCCGCTAAGCAAAACGGCGATAATCGCAATGCCCACGAAATTGCTCTCTCCGGTTTTCGGGTTCACCTGCTCCGCAGCCGGAGCGGCAACTTCGTCTTCGGTTTCCGCCGGAGCGGCGGCGGCAGTTTCCCCGGCGGTGTTGGTGTAATAAATCTCGTCGATATAAAGCGTTCCCGCAGATTCGGAATTAAGATGGAAACCCTGGTCGAAAACAATACCGGACGCGCTTAAATCAATAACCAAATCAACCCAATCGGCTCCGATTTGCGGCAGGGCGGCGCCGCTCGGCCCAACCATTTCGGCGAACATTACCGGGTTCTTCGCGCCGAGATTAAGCATAAGCGTGCTGTAGTCCCCGCCTTCAACGCCCTTAACGCGCATGACAAGGTATTTATATCCCGCTTCTACCGCCACGTTCGCGCCTACGCCGAAGTGGTTTTTCTCGCCGCCGTCGAAGTCCGCGACCAACGCGCCGTCCTCAATCACATAATCGTAAACATTGTACCACCAAGTGTCCGCGCCCTGGGTATTAAACCCGCCGCTGTTGTCCGCTTCATCCGCCGCGCGGTTGAAGTCGTCCACCAACGCGGGGTCGGGGAATTCGGCAGGGGCGGCGTCCGCCGGGGCTTCCGCTTCGGGTTCTTCAGCGGGAGCCGCTGCGGGGGCTTCACCGGCACTGGCGTAACCGATTCCGTCCACATATAAAGTACCGCTTGCGGTGTTTAAGTGTAAGCCGGGGTCGCGGGCAAGCCCGGAAGCGTCGATATCAATGACCCATTCCTGCCACTCGTCCGTAAGCGCGGGAAGCGCGTTTCCGTCGGCGTCAACAAGCGCGTCCAACGCGACAGCCGTACCGGCGGGCGCTACGAGTATGCCCTCCGCGTCGCCTTTTACGATTAAAACAAGATACTGCCACTCGGTACCGGTGTCGATACCCGCGCCAAAATGCGCCTCGCCGGTCATTTTAAGGGCGTTGTCCTCGATACTCGTGCCCGCGTCCCAGTTAGTCCACCAAACCGTCTTGCCTTCCGCATTAACTCCGCCTGCGAGATCGCGATCCGCGTCGTCACGGTCGAAATCGTCGAACAGCGCGAAAGAGGTCAGTTCCTCCGCGGCGTACACGGGTATCGCGAACACAGAAAGCGCGAAAACCAGTGCAAGTAACGTAATAAGTGTCTTTTTCATTTGCTTCCTCCTTAATATAATGCGCGGTGTCCCGCGTTGGTAAACATATTAATTTGTTTTTTTTGCGAGCAGCACCACCGCGCCCGTGACTGCGCCGACCACTACGAAGGAAAGCAGGATGATGAGCAGTAACCGGGCGGTATTAAAGGTCGCCGCCGGAGCTTCCGCCGGCACCGGCGCGGCGGTCGCCGCTTCGGTAGTCGCGCTTGTGGGCGCTTCCGTGGGGGCGGCCGCGGTCGCCAAACTTTCCTCAAGGTTAACGGCGGTAAAATAAATTTCGTCTATAAAAACGGTCACCGGTCCGTTCGTATTCAAATGCATGTTTTGGTAAAACTCTTTACCGTCCGCCAAGCCTATCCAACCGGATTTGACCAAATCAATTACGACCGTCTGCCAGTCCGTTGTTATGCCGGGAACCGGATTGCCGTCCGGCCCGATTAATTCGGCGAAAGTTTTTGAGCCGAGGGTGTCGGGGTTAAAGGTCAGCAATTCTTCCTCGCCGCCTTCCGCGCCCTTAATGCGGAAAGCGACACAGTTATATTCGTCCAAATAGGCGGGGTCTGTGGCGGTTCCATACCAACCGCTGCCGGTTGCTTCAAGCCGGAGCACGCCGTCCTCAATTACGGGCTTGGTGTCCTCGTTAAACTGTATCCAGTAAATAATGTTCCCGTCGGTGTTGACCCCGCCGAACTGTCCGCCCGGCGCGATTTCCATTTCCGGGTCGAGCATCAGCGAGGCGCGGTTAAAATCGTCTACCAGAAAGCTGTTGCCCAATGGGCGGTCCGTTTCCGGATATACGGCTTCCTCCTCCACGGAAGGAACCGCTTCCGTGGTTACTTCTTCTGTGGTTACTTCTTCCGTAGTTACTTCTTCCGTCGTAACCGCCTCCGCAGGCGCTTCTTCGGAAGGGCTTTCTTCTTCGGAAAGCGCTTCCGCCGTCACTTCTTCGGCCGTAATTTCTTCCGCCTCCGGCGTGGGCGAAGGCGCGACCGGCTCGCGGTACTCGTGCGTCTGCACTTGCTTTATATCGTCAATATAAACCGTAAGCGGCCCGCCGAAGCTGTTGATATGAAAGTCGGTCC
>JAISWA010000136.1 GCA_031271275.1 Clostridiales bacterium
TCAGTTAATCTTTTCCGTTCCGCCGATGAACTTAATATTACCGGCGGATTCCACGGTCTTAGCCGCGAGGTCGCGCATTTCGGAATAGGACTTGTCCAGTTTGCCTTGCAGGGTTTCCACCGTTTTGACGGACGCGGCGAGTTCCTTTTCCAGATACTTGACCCTGTCCTCAAGCCGGGCGATAGCGCCTTTGCGCTCCATTTCAAGCAGCTCCGACTGGTGGCTGTGCTCGCGGTTCAGCTTTTCGGTGACGGCGGCGACGGCGGATTCCCTTTCCGCGCCGATCGTTTCGGGGATTGCTTCGACTTTCTCCTCCAGGGAACGTATGTATTCCACTTTGCTTTCGGCGTCCGCGAGCAGCTCGGCGGCGCGGGCTTCGCGCTTTTGCAAATCCGACTCCCGGGCGGCTTTGGCGTCCGCCCACGCGTTATTTTCCTTTTCCCGGGAGCGGGTCAGGTTGTATTTGAATTCCTCTGCTTCCCGGTCGCGGTCGGTTTTCAGCTTTTTCGCCTGCGCGTCATATTCCGCCTGAAGCTCCGCCTGCTTCTGGGTAAACTCATCCCGCAGTTTTTTCAAACCGGATTGGGCCGCTTCCTCTTTGCCCGCTTTCTCTTTTTCGATTTCGGCAATGCGCTCGTTACCGGCTTCGATTGCCAACGCCAACTTTTGCAGTTCCTTTCCCACGCCGTATAATTCTTGAAGCCGGTTGCCCTCCATTTCAATGGCGGACTGCAAATCCTTAAATTTTTGAATAAGCTCCCGGGAGAAAATATCCTGCTCCATCGACTTTTCCGCCGAAGCGATTACCCGCTTCTCCGTCTTTTCCCGTTCCTGTTTCTCGGTGTTGAGCCTGCCTTTCTCCGCCGACTCGGCGCGGGCAAGCGCCGCGTTAAGCGCGTCCAAAATCTCCGCCTTGGTGTTTTTTAAGGTGATTTCCGGTTCAGACATATCATTTCTCCTTAGTGTGGTAGTCATGCTTATCCCGCGGATATATTTATCCCATTCTTTCATGTCAGCGCGGATATGTTTATCCAATTCTTTCATATCGGAGCGGATTTCAGCCGTTTGACTTTCGACGCGATGGATAGATTTATCAAGCGCCGCCATAAATTCATCGACCCGCTTGTTCATATGTTCATTGGCTTTATCAATAGATGTCATAACCTCGCCGTAACGTTTTTCCATCCGCTCCTCAGACAGGTTTATTATTCTCTTGATTCTCCAAAATAAAGCACCCCTGTCAAAATTTAGCGCAGCGCAATTATAGAAGAATTATGTCGAAGGGGCAATTTATATTTCCCTTAACGCCTGCGCTATATCCTCCAAAATATCCTCCACGTTCTCAAGCCCTACCGAGAACCGTATCTGCGCGTCGCTGATTCCGGCTGCCTTAAGCTGCCCGGAAGTCAGCTGCCGGTGCGTGGCGCTTGCCGGGTGAAGCACGCAGGTGCGGATGTCGCACACATGCACCTCGTTGGAAGCGAGCTTTAGGCTGTCCATAAACTTTACGGCGTTCGCCTTGCCGCCCTTTACAAAAATGGTGATGATTCCGCTTGGCCCGCTCAGGTATTTCCGCGCGAGGGCGTAGTTCGCGCCGTCTTTCAAGCCCGGATACACCACGGCGTCGATTTTGTCGCTCGCGGCGAAATATTCCGCCACAATTTGCGCGTTCTCGCAGTATTGCTTCATCCGTACAGGCAGGGTTTCAAGCCCGAGGTTAAGCAGGAAAGCCGAATGCGCCGAGGGGTACGCGCCGAAATCCCGCATCAGCTGCATACGCGCTTTTAGGATATACGCGAGCTTGCCGTAGGTTCCCGTGTAGGAAATCCCGTGGTAGGATTCGTCCGGCTCGGTGAAGTCGGGGAAGTTGCCGTTTGCCCAGTCGAATTTGCCGGAATCCACAATCACGCCGCCCACTTGCAGCGCGTGGCCGTCCATATATTTGGAAGTGGAATGCACGACGACGTCCGCGCCAAACTCGATGGGTCTGCACAGTATGGGGGTGGCGAAAGTATTGTCCACGATAAGGGGAACGCCTTTCTCGTGGGCGGCGGCGGCGAATTTTTCAATATCGAGCACGGAAAGCTGAGGGTTGGCGAGCGTCTCGCCGAACACCGCCTTGGTATTGGGCTTAAACGCTTTTAAGATATCGCCCTTGGATGCCGACGGGTCTGCGAATATACATTCAATGCCCATTTTTTTAAGGGTAAACGCGAATAAATTCATCGTGCCGCCGTAAATATGCGTGGTGCTGATGAAGCTGTCGCCGCATTTAAGCACGTTAAGCAGCGAGAGCAGCGTTGCCGCCTGCCCCGAGGACGTACACATGGCGGCTGCCCCGCTTTCGAGCGCCGCGATTTTTTCCTCCACCGCCATCACCGTCGGGTTGGCGAAGCGCGAGTAAATCAGCGCTTTCGTGGGGTCGTCGAAGACCGCGCCGATATCTTCCGTGGAGTCGAACACGTAGGTGGTGCTCTGTACGATGGGCATTACCCGCGGTTCGGTGTTTTTAGGCGCGTACCCGGAATGCAGGCACTTTGTTTCGATTTTCATAAAACCAATCCCTTCAATTTTAGGCGCGGCGCTTCGCGCACAGCGTGCGGCTGTAGTATAATTTTGCAGCTTCGTTTTATTTTAAACGGAATATACCGGAGGTTGCAATGAAATTTTTATACGAAACGCACATGCACACCGCGGAGGTAAGCGCGTGCGCCGGAAGCGCCGCCGCCGAACAGGCGCGCGCCTACAGTGAGCGCGGTTACGCGGGCGTGATTGTCACGGACCATTTCGTGAACGGGAACACGACGGTTCACCAAAAACTGCCGTGGGAAAAGAAAATGAAGCTTTTTTATTCCGGCTACGCCGCCGTCAAAAAGGAAGGCGAAAAGCGCGGGCTCGACGTTTTCTTCGGTTGGGAGTTTACGATAAGGGGTTCGGATTTTTTAACCTACGGGCTGGATTTTGAGTTTTTATTAAAGCACCCGGGTCTTGATAAGCTCGGGATAGAAGCGTACAGCGCGATTGTCCGCGAAAGCGGCGGTTATATCGCGCAGGCGCACCCCTACCGCGAAGCGTGGTGGATACCCGAGCCGTCCCCGGCTGATCCCGGGCTGTTGGACGGGGTAGAGGTCTACAACGCGTCCATGCCCGGCGAGGTAAATGAAAAAGCCCGGCTGTTCGCGGAGACGCACGGGCTTCCGCGGCAGGCGGGCAGTGATTCGCACAGCGCAAATTTGGGTTTCGCCAGCGGCGTCGCGCTTACGAAAAGGGCGGAAAGTATTTTGGATATTATTCACGGGATAAAGGGCGGGGAAGCGGAGCTGATACTGCCGCGACCGTTTGACTGAACCGGCTCCAAACCCTCAAATAAAAATTTCAGTCAGGTTATACACCGCGAACGCCGCAACCCACGCCACCGCCATTTGGTACGCCACCACCAACGCCGCGCCTTTTACGCTCCCCAGTTCCTTGCGCACGGTTGCCACCGCCGCCACGCAGGGGGTGTACAGCAGCGTAAACGTCAGGAAGCTGAACGCCGCCGCCGGGGAAAATATTTGCCCGAGGCTGCCGCCCAGTTCTGCCGCGCCCGCGTCCATGAGCACCGCGAGGGAGCCTATTACCGCTTCCTTCGCCATAAACCCGGTAATCAGCGAGGTGGAAACCCGCCAGTCGGCGAAGCCCACCGGCGCGAGCAGTACGCTGACGGACCGCCCTATGGCGGCGAGTATGCTGTCCGCGCTGTCCGTCACCACATTAAACCGCGCGTCAAAAGTTTGCAGGAACCAGATGACCACCGTGGCGGCAAAAATAATCGTAAACGCGCGTATGATAAAATCCTTCGCCTTATCCCACATCAGCAGCAGCACCGTCTTGACGGAAGGGAACCGGTAATTGGGCAACTCCATCACAAAGGGAACGGGCGCGCCTTTAAAAACGGTTTTGTTCAGGACGAACGCGGTAAGCACCCCCAGTAAAATCCCCGTCACGTAAAGCCCGGTCATCACAAGCGCCTGATATTTGGGGAAAAACGCGGCGGTAAACAGCGCGTAAATGGGCAGCTTCGCGCTGCAGCTCATAAACGGCGTAAGCATGATGGTCATTTTTTTATCCCGCGCGCTTGCGAGGGTGCGGGTCGCCATTACGGCGGGTACGGTGCAGCCGAAACCCATCAGCATCGGGACGAAGCTGCGGCCCGAAAGCCCGATTTTCCTGAGCGGTTTGTCCATCACATACGCCACCCGCGCCATGTAGCCGCTGTCCTCGAGCATGGACATAAAGAAGAACAGCGTCACGATAATCGGAACAAACCCCAACACCGACGCCACGCCCGCATACGCGCCGTCCATAATCAGCGAGCGGATGACCGGGTTAAGCCCGTAAGCCGTAAGCCCCGAATCAATCAGCCCGCCCGCCGCGTCCAGACCGAGCACCAACAGGTCGCTTAAACGCTGCCCGATCACCCCGAAGGTCAGCCAGAAAACGAGCAGCATAATCCCGAGGAACGCCGGTATCGCCCAAAACTTCCCCGTAAGTACGGTGTCGAGCCGTATGCTGCGCTTGTATTCCCGGCTTTCGCCCATATGCTTCACGCATTTGCGGGAAACTTCTTCTATAAACTGATACCGCATGTCCGCCATCGCGGCTTCGCGGTCGGTTTCCAGGCTGATTTCCATTTCCTTGACCGCGTGGTCAATCATGTCGCGCTCGTTTTCGTTCAAGTTCAGCAATTCCGTTAAGGGCCCGTCGCCCTCCACCAGTCTGGTCGCCGCGAAACGCACGGGAACCCCCGCGTCCTGCGCGTGGTCCTCAATCATGTGCGCCACCGCGTGTATCGCCCGGTGCACCGGCCCCGCGCAAAAATCTATCCGCTGCGGCCTGCGGCGGAGCTTCGCCGTTTCCGTCGCCTTTTCCGTCAGTTCGCCGATACCCATCCGCTTTACGGCGGAAATGGGCACCACCGGAACGCCGAGGGATTCCTCCAGAAGCGGAATGTCGATGCTCCCGTTGTTCGCCTGCACCTCGTCCATCATGTTAAGCGCGACGGTCATCGGTATCTGCAGTTCGATAAGCTGCAGGGTAAGGTACAGGTTGCGCTCGATGTTCGTCGCGTCGATGATGTTGACGATCCCGTCGGGGTTTTTGCGCAGCAGGAAATCCCGCGTCACCATCTCCTCGTCGGTGTAGGGGGAAAGGGAATAAATGCCCGGAAGGTCCACGATTGAAACCTGTTTTTGACCGGTGATTTCACCGGTTTTCTGCTCGACGGTAACGCCGGGGAAGTTCCCCACGCGCTGATTGGAGCCGGTCAGTTGGTTGAACAGCGTCGTCTTGCCGCAGTTTTGGTTGCCCGCCAACGCCAAAGTCATTCCGCCGCCACCTCCTCTACGGTGATTTTTTCCGCGTCGTCAAGCCTAAGCGTCAGCACGTACCCCCGCAGCAGCAGCTCGACGGGGTCGCCGAGGGGCGCCGCCTTGCGGACTTTGATGACCGTGCGCGGGGTGATGCCCATTTCAAGCAGCCGGTGGCGCAAAACTTTTTCCCCGCCCACGGATAAAACCCGCCCGCTGCTGCCTATCGGAAGATTGCGAAGTGTCATGAATACCTCCGGAAAACGGATATAAATATAATTTGCAAAACGCGTTTGAAATAAACTACGCCTTCAACGCGCCGCCGCATTAAGTTAGCGCAGACTAACCGATTTGTCAAGCGCATTATTTTTTGGTATAAAATTATATAAATTTTCGGGGGTGAGGTTTTTGAAAATTCAGGAGTCGGCGGAAAATTATCTCGAGACGATTTTAATGCTCAGCCGCAACAACACGCCGGTGCGCTCCATCGATATCGTCAACGAACTGGACTTTACCAAGCCGAGCGTCAGCGTCGCCATGAAAAACCTGCGCTCCGACGGCTATGTCACCGTGGACGACGACGGTTATATAACGCTAACCGAAAGCGGACGCGCGATTGCCGAAAGCATGTACGAGCGGCATGTGCTGATTTCCGACTGGCTTATTTTTTTGGGCGTGGATAAAAAAACAGCCGTGAACGACGCCTGCCGTATCGAGCATGTGATAAGCGAGGACAGCTTCAAGGCTATTAAAGGGCATATTGAGAATTGGAAGCGGGAGGTTTACGCGAAGCGGAATGCTTGACTCCGCTGGGCCGTCCCGAAAGGGGGGGCCTGTTTTTTTGCCGCGCCCATCATTTGCTTTTATCCAAAATGAAATGGTATACTGCGGAAGTTAAAAAGAAAGCGATTCATCGCATTAATTCAAAGGAGGCTGCAATATGACGCAAACGGCGATTGACCCAAAAGCGGAGACGGAAGGGATGGTCCCGGAAGTCGAAGCCTATATTGACGGGCTTGCCGACAAAAACGGCGCGTTGATACCCACGCTGCATTTCGCGCAGGAAACTTACGGTTACCTTTCCAAGGAAGTGCAGCTTTTTATCGCGCACAAGCTGGAAGTGCCCGCGGCCAAAGTATACG
>JAISWA010000256.1 GCA_031271275.1 Clostridiales bacterium
AGCGGCGAGCCCTCGCCTTTTTGCAGTTCTTTTAACAGCGCGTTCCGCTGCTTGAGCGCGTGGTGGTATTGCTTTAAATCATGGCAGTATACCGGGCTTAGCTGACAGATTTCCATATCCATAAACGCCCTGCGCTCGGCGGGACCCGCCTTAACCAGACGCAAATCTTCCGGGGAAAACATCACCACCAACAGCAGCCCGTACAAATCTACGGTCCTTCGTATAGGCACCCTGTCTACCGCGAGGCTTTTATACGTCCGCGCGCCGTCGTTGCGTATACCCACGTCTATGGTGCGGGAGGAACCTTCCCGTTCCATTTCCGCTCTTAAATAGGCGGTTTCGCACCCGAACGAAATAAGCTCCCGCTCGTTGGCGGCGCGGGAGGACCTTCCGGTGGCGCAATAAAAGAGCGCTTCAAGGAAATTGGTTTTGCCCTGAGCGTTATCACCGTGAATAATATTGACACCCGAAGCAAGGGCGGTTTGAAGGTATTTAAAATTCCGGAAAGAAGATAGCGTTAAGCCGCGGACCCACATCAGCTTCTCAGCCGCAGCGGAAGTATCAGGTATTTATACGAATCGTCCTCTAAACCGCGGATAATGCACGGACCTAAAGAAGTCGTCAGCCTTAGCGCTACCCTTTCGTCGTCTATCGCGCGCAGCGCTTCTATTAAATACCGGGGGTTGAACGCGATTTCCAGGTTTTTGCCGTCTATGTCGCAGGAAATTTCATCGTAAGATTTCCCCATTTCCGTATTGGAGGTGATGATTACCGAGTCCTCTTGAATTTCCAGTTTGACGGGGCTCTTTTTGTTGTCCCGGGCGATAAGGCACGCCCGCTCAAGGCCCGTGAGCAGCTGAAGCTTGTCGGCGGTTACAATGGTTAAGAAATCCTCGCTGAATATTTGGTCGTACCGTATAAAATCCCCTTCAAGCAGCCTCGACACAAAGGTGAACGCGGAGCACTCGAAAATGACGCGCTTGTCCGTAAAGAAGAACGACACTTCCCCGTCGCTGTCGGAAGGGAGAATCCGGCTGAGTTCGCTCAACGCCTTGGCGGGAACCACGGCGCTCATGGTCTGCTCCTCCGACTCGCTTGAAATCGCGGCGCGCCGGTAAGAAATGCGGAACCCGTCCACCGCGACCACGGAAAGGAACCCGTCTTTGTACTGCAAAAGCTCGCCGGTAAGCACCGGTTTGGTTTCCTCTATGGCGACGGAAAAAATCGTCTGCCGGATCATATCTTTTAAAGTCCGCGCTTTTAAGGTATAGGTTTCCTGCTTTTCTATGGGCGGCATGGCGGGGAATTCCTCGCCCGGCATACCGGAAATATTGAAGCGCGCCTTCCCGCTTACGCATTCGGTTAGATTATTCCCGTCCGTTTTAATATAAATGCGGTCGCCCGGCATTTTACGCACAATTTCCGTAAACAGGCGGGCGTCCAGCGCCACGCTTCCGGGTTCCTCAATTTCGGCGGAAATCTCGGCGGTCTTGATGCTCATCTCGAGATCGTTGGCGGTAAGGCACAGCCCGCTTGTTCCGCCGCTGTCGTCTGCGGATAAAAGGATACATTCCAGTATCGGCAGTGTCGTCCTGTTTGAAACGGTGCGGCCGACTAAATTTAGACCTTCCATTAAAAGTTCTTTTTCGCAGCTGATGATCATGGGTATGCTCCTTATAAGCGATAAGGTATGTGTAGGTATGTTTATATAGCAGCAGTAGTAATAGGGGCTGTGGATTTGTGCAAAACCCTTGCGGCGTACAAAAACGCGCGGTTCCGGGGTGGGAAAAGCCTGTAGATTAAAATGGACAAGCGGCGTTGTTATGCAGACTTTCCACAGGGCGCGTTAAAGTTGAAAATTATACACATTTTATGCACATTAATATCCACATTCATTCTCCTTTAATCCGCCGCTCCAGTTCGTTGACCACTATGCGCAGGTTTTGGTCGCTTTCCAGTTCCGCGGTGATCTTGTCGCAACTGTGAATCACGGTGGAATGGTCCCTTCCCCCGTAGAACTCCCCCACTTCCGGCAGGGATACGTCCAGTATCTTCCGTGAAAGGTACATGGCTATCTGGCGGGGATATACGATGTTTTGCGTGCGCTTCCGGCTGTTGATATCCGCCGGGGTCATTCCGTAGTACGCGGATACGATCTGCTGTATGTATTGAAGCGTTATTTCCGGTTTCCCGCTTCCCACCAACTGGTCTTTAAGCGCGTTTTCGGCAAGCTCAAGGGTAATGGGGGTACTGGTAAGCCGCGCGTAAGCGGTCACTTTATTGAGCGCGCCCTCAAGGTCGCGGATATTGGAAACGATGTTGCGGGTGATGAATTCCTTGACTTCCTTGGGAATGTTGATATGTTCCACATCGAGCTTTTTTTCCAGGATGGCGGCGCGGGTTTCGTAGTCGGGCATGGTGATGTCCACCGTGAGCCCCATTCCGAAACGGGAGGTAAGGCGGTCTTCAAGCGTCACAAGCTCCTTCGGCGGAAGGTCGCTGGTGAGCACCACCTGCTTGCTGTCGTTGTAAAGGGTGTTGAAGGTATGGAACATTTCCTCCTGCGTTTCTACTTTGCCCTCGAGAAACTGGATATCGTCAATAAGCAGCAAATCGCATTCCCGGTATTTGTTTTTAAAATCCTGCGTGCATTTCTCGCGGATGGCGAAGATAAATTCGTTCATAAAAGCTTCCGTGGAGACGTATAAGACTTTAAGCGAAGGGTATTGTTCAAAGGCGTAATTGCCTATGGAATGGATGAGGTGCGTTTTGCCGAGCCCTACGCCCCCGTACAGGAAAAGCGGGTTGTACCCGGTATTGCCGGGAGCCTCTGAAACGGCGAGCGCCGCGGCATAGGCGAGTTCGTTGCATTTTCCTTTTACGAAGGTTTCAAAAATATATTTGGAACGCAAATTGGTTTTTGAGTAATCCGCGCTGCTTTTACGCGTCGCGCTCGACGGGTTCAAATCTTCGGGGGATAATATCTTGACTTCCACGTCCTCGTTGAGAACGGAACGCAGGCAGGAAGTAATGTCGTACAAATAACGCAGGTTGATGGAGGTTTTAAAAACGTCGATATGGGTCTTTAGCGTAAACGTATTATTCTCGTAACTGACGGGTATGAGGGGACGTATCATGGACTCGAACACGACTTCGGTGAACGCTTTTTCCAGAAGCGAAAGTGCTTGCGCCCAACATGCCGCGATATCCATAAACGAGAGCCCCTTCATTAAAATTTATCCACAGAGTTATCAACAAGCTGTGCATAACTCAAGAAAAAACCTGAATTATTCTGATAATTATATCAAAGCGGCGGTGGATAAGCAATCAAGTGAGCCTTTCGTGAAAATGCTTCGTCGCTGCGCTCCTCCGGCATTTCCACGATGTACGGGGCGCTTCGTGAAAATGCTTCGTCGCTGTGCTCCTCTGGCATTTTCACGATGTACGGTTGGAAAGAATCGGCTTCAAATCCTCACTTTGTTCGGATTTGCGGTCGCCGATTTCCCTCAGGCGGGCAAAGCCCGCCTTGCGGATTTAAGTCTGCGACGCCAAAGATACCAAAGCGCATTCATGCGTTTGGCGTGACGCATACGCCTCATTTCTATCCTGTAAAACCTACGGATTGGTAGGAAAAGAAATGAAAAATATTTTATTGGTGTTGTGAAATCTTCCGTGAATTTGTATTTTTTGTTTGCGCATTTTACAAATAAAATCATTATTACTGCTTAGTACCACGGGAAAAATCATTCTTCTAATAAAAAAATGATTTGCCCGCGCCGCCGCGTAAAGACCCACAACAATAAACCCCTGCAACGTTTATTTGCAGGGGTTTTCCCAGAGCCGATAATCGGACTCGAACCGATAACCTGCTGATTACAAATCAGCTGCTCTGCCAATTGAGCCATATCGGCGTGTATACAGCGAAAGGCAATTTACGACGCCGCGCCGCAGTTCTTGCAAACTTTTAATTTTTTGTCGTCAACGGTTTTTTCCCAAAGAACTTTTACACCTGTGCGGTGGCAGACGGGGCATGTGCCGCGCCAACCGGAAACGGTTTTAGCTAATTTGCCGCGTTTGGGTTTGGGCATTTTTATACTTCCTCTCGAAAAAAATGTAAGCGGCGAAATATTGCCGCAGTTTTGTTGCGTGACGATTTATCATTATAAAGCCCGCGACGGGGGCTGTCAACTGCGGTTTGACAGCTCAGGGGAAATTTGCTATAGTGCAAAACGCTAAATTTTCGCTAATGTAGCTCAGCCGATAGAGCAGCTGATTCGTAATCAGCAGGTCGGGGGTTTGAGTCCCCCCATTAGCTGTACAAATGACATAAAGGAAAGCCCGCCAAATAAACGTTGGCGGGCTTTTTCGTTCGCGCTTCCCTGACGGCGGGGCATGACAACCGCCGCTCAAAATGTTACGATAAATAAAACTTCAGCATCGCCTATTATTACAGTTGTCAATTCGCGATTTTTGCGAAGCGTCAAATGAGGGCAGTGAGCGAACCAGCGGTTTT
>JAISWA010000015.1 GCA_031271275.1 Clostridiales bacterium
TTTATACCCGCCCCAATCCCCATTCCGGAATAAATCTATTCTGGCTATTCAGCCTGAAACACACCGCATATGTCATTCTGAGCGAAGCGAAGAATCCGTATGACGGGCAGGGCTGACGATCCTTCGCTTCGCTCAGGATGACACCCATTTAAGGAACGGTGACGCAACTTGGAAATGCCCGAATATTTAAGCGTTGAAAATAAGCTGCTGCTGCTGTACCTGATCAGGAAAATGGAGCTGTCCCTTTCCCGCAGCCAGATAACGGAGTATGTCCGTCAGGCGGAGTATATGGATTATTATACCCTGCAGCAAACACTGGCGGAAATGGTGGAAGGCGGCTATCTGGAAATGCAGCAGGAGGACAACGCGACGCGCTATTCCATTACCGGGGACGGGCAGCAGACGTTGGAATATTTCGAGAAGCATATCCCCCTGTCCGTCCGCACAAAAATCAATAATTTTGTGCGCGACAACCGCCGCAACATCAAACGCGAGTACGAAAACACCGCGTCCTATTTCCCCAACAACGAAAACGGCGACTATACGGTCAAGTGCGGCGTCTACGAGGATGAGCGCGTGCTGATGGAACTGGTCGTCACCGTGGACACGCGGGACCAGGCAAAACAAATTCAAACCAATTGGAAAACCAACGCGAAATTTTTATACGGCAGGCTGATGGGCGCTTTGTTTACTTCGCCTTCGGATTAAACATAAGCGCCGCAAGATACCCGAACGCCATCGCCGCGGTCACGCCCCCCGCCATCGCGGTTAAGCCGCCGGTAAGCACGCCGATTAACCCTTGCTCATCCACCGCTTTTTTTACGCCTTTCGCCAACGCGGAACCAAAACCTGGCAGCGGCACCGACGCGCCCGCGCCCGCGTATTCCACAAGCTTATCGTATACCCCCAACCCGCCGAGCAGGCAGCCGATCAATACGAACAGCACCAAAATCCGCGCCGAAGTCAGCTTGGTCAAATCCACCAAAAGCTGCCCGACGACGCATATCAACCCGCCTACCACAAACGCTTTGACAAATTCCATGCAGGACTCCCTTATACTAATCTTCCTCTGAGGTAACGCTATTTTGCTATTGCTCATAAGCGTTCGCTTCACTGCGCTTTCCTCCGGAAAGGCGCACGTTGCGCTCACATTCGCAATGTGACGCAAAATATCGTTATGTTTAAAGAAGATTAGTATTAAATATTTTCTATGGCGACCGCGTGCGCTATCGCCGGAATGCTCTCGCCCTGCTGCATAATCACGACGCTGTGCAACGCGCCCGTGGGAATAAACAGCAGCCGGTTGATTTCCTTTTCCTTCAGTTTCGTATAAAAATACCCGGCGAACACAGACGCGGAACACCCGCAGCCGCTTCCGCCCGCGTGCACGTCCTGCCCTTCCGTGTAAAATATCTCGATACCGCAGTCGGTGTGCAGGCGGTCAAGGTTGTAGCCGGAATCCTTCATCAGCCGCAAAAACAGCTTGCGACCGTAAACCCCTAAGTCGCCCGTGGCGATAATGTCGTAATACCCGGGTTCTATGCGCAGGTCGCGGAAGTGTTGTGTCACCACGTCCGCCGCGGCGGGCGCCATCGCCGCGCCCATGTGGTTCGCGTCTTTGATGCCCATGTCCACGATGCGCCCGGTGGTAGCCGCCGTTATTCGCGGGCCGTCGCCGGAACGGGAAATCACCGCCGCGCCGTCCCCCGTCACGGTCCAACTTGCCGTGGGTGTGCGCTGCGTCCCCAACTCCAACGGGAACCGGAACGTCTTTTCCGCGCAGCAAAAATGGCTCGACGCCGAGGCGATCACATGGTCGGCATAACCGCCGTCCACCAGTACCGCGCCGAGGGTCAGCGCCATCCCGATGGTGGAACACGCGCCAAACAGCCCGAAGTACGGGCGCTTGCTCCCGCGAAGCCCGAATGTGCTTCCCGTCAGTTGATTGAGCAAATCCCCCGCGAGCATGTACTGGATATCCTTCATTTCCAGGTTCGCTTTTTCCACGGCAAGCTCCACCGTCTGCCGCACGATTTCGCTTTCCGCCTTCTCCCACGAATCCGTCCCGAATAAATCGTCGGAGGAAACCACGTCGAAATACCGCGCCAACGGGCCTTCGCCTTCCTTCGGCCCCACGACGGACGCGGCGGCGGTGATTGACGGAGGGTCCGCGAATTTTATGGTCTGTTCCCCCATGTGCCTGTCCATGTACGCACCCCGCTGTCTATTTTAGAAAGTAGTAAACGAGCCCCACCAACACGGAAGCCATCGTGCCGTACACGATTACCGGCCCCGCGATTACGAACATCTTCGCGCCAACGCCAAGCACAAGCCCTTCCTTTTTAAATTCCACCGCCGGCGCCGCGATGGAATTGGCGAACCCGGTAATGGGAACGAAGGAGCCAGCCCCCGCGTGTTCGCCTATTTTGTCGTACCAACCGAGCCCCGTAAGCAATACGGTGACAAAAATAAGCGTAACGGAAGTCAGCAGCCGGGCGTCGTCTATGGATAGCCCGCCCCTGACGAAAAGGACGGTGAGCAGCTGCCCCAAAACGCAAATCGTACCCCCCACCGAGAAAGCTCTCAGGCAGTTGGCAAGAATATGGCTTTGGGGCGAAATCTCCTTCACCATTTCCCCGTATTTTTTTTTGCTGTAAACCGTTTGGTCCATTGGCGTATCTCCTTTGTTACGGCGTATGGAACCCGCCGTTGATAAAATACAGCAGCGAGCCCGCCATCTTCCCGGCGGCGATGGCGAGTATAAAAAAGAACATCCCCCGCCGCACGCGCCCCCGCCGCGAAAGTATCGGGATTACGTTCAGCACCTCCGCAAGCGACATGGCGAGGCAACCGTAAAAAACGCCCACGCACAAACTAAATACGACAGCGCCGACCGTTCCTATAAGAATGGCAGGGTTAAAGAAACCCATGAGCGTACCGGATATTCCGCCCAACGCAATGGTATTTTCGTACCATTTGACGTATTTTTGCGTGCGGGTTTTTTGCGCGAACCGGGGCACCACGCCAATCATGGTGATGAACGCGAACACCGCGCCGGAAATGATCGCGCCGGAACAAAAGCCGATCAGCGCGGACAAAATATACTTAAATACCGTCACTGCCGTCCTCGTTTTTTTGCGCGCTGAGCAAATCTGTCACCGTATCGTTAATATCGTTTTCGTACAGCGCCATTTCCACTTCGATGGGCGTCGGGTCGTCCGTCATTTTTTTGCCCATAAAATGGTTGTAGAAAACCAGTATTCCCGTGGCAAGCCCAACGGAATACGGGATTTCAATAATCAGCGGCCTTTCCTTTTCCTCGCCGAAAAAAATTTTATAATAATTTTGAAAGACCTCGGGTATTTGCGCGTCGGTATGGAAGCTCATAATCGCCGTACTGGAACCCGTAAACAGCACCAACGTCACAAACGCGACCTTCAGCCACTGTAATACGGGATTGCCCCGCGCCGGTTTGGGCGCGTACCGCACCACGGTATCCTGCGCGCCCACGTTATGGATTGCCGCCTCCGGGTATTTCTTTTGAATCGCTTGGATGATATCCGTAACGCTCACCAGATAATTGGCTTTTCCGGTTTGGCGGATTTCTGTCAGTATAATTTTTTTTATCTTTTCCGCGACGGCGGTTTCCGCCACAACTTCGGCGACGTCCCCCACAGTGAGCCGCGTTTTGCCTGTTATGCTTGTTTTCTTCGCCGGTTTGATATAGATATCCAAAAAACGTCCCCCAAATTTCTTTATACAAATACCCCATGATACGCGCGCCGGCTTTCGGCAATACTTCCCGCCAGAACAACGCCCGCAAGGACCGCCGCGATTACCAACACCACTATTATCACCCGGGAAAATTTTTTCATGTAAATCACCCCCGTTTGATAGTATTTTTTCCAAGAAACCGGCGCGATAAACGAGAAATTTAGGAAGATAAGCTTAATGCCAAAGAGCCGGTCACCTTTTTGGGCGACCGGCTCTTCTTATGTTACAGGAAACTGCTTGATTCCGGCGTTCCATTTTGAAGCCAACGGAACGCGCAAGATGCCGCTTTCTTGTAATTATGCTTTTGATTTTTTCCTGAACACTACCGCGGTAACCAACAGTAACAGACCCACCCCGAGTAGTATGGCGGAGAGCGGAAGCTCGCCGGTCTTGGGCATGTCGAACACGCCGAGCGGGATTTCCTCATCGAACACCCATGTGTCGTCGCTTGGGTCGTCGGGGTCGCCGGAGTCAAACGTCCATACGCCAAGCGGAATGCCGTCTTCGTCAAACTCGATATACGAGAAGTCGTCAATCTGCCCGAGGTTCGCGCCTTCATGCGGTGCCGGCGGCGGCGGAATTTCCCCTTCAAAGGGGTCTATCGGCTGTATATCAGGGTCGCCCGGGTCAGTTGGAGCACCCGGCGGCGGCGGTGTCGGTTCCTCGTCGTATATCAGCGGCCACGGCGTGGGGGACAGGGTCGGCCCCGGTGTGGGCGTGGGTGTGGGCGGCGCGTCTGTTGGCGTGGGTTCCGGCGTAGGCGTTGCCGTAGGCGCTTCCGTCGGCGGAACTTCTGTTGGCGATGGCGTAGGCGGATTGGACGGCGTCGGGTTCGGAGGACGCCTGGTAGGATCCGGACGCGGCGTGGGCGTATTTACCACCGGCGGCGGGGGTTCCGGTACATACCTTGCGTTTACAACCGTAATCGTTTCGCCATCGATATCTACGCCATTCGGAAGCAAACCTTCAATATAATTGACAGTAACTGAACCTTGCGACGTTGTTACCATAAGGTCAATCGGGTAACTAATTCCAATATATCC
>JAISWA010000036.1 GCA_031271275.1 Clostridiales bacterium
CGCCTTCCTGCCGCCGCTGCGTGGACGCCTGCCCCACCGGCGCGATTTCACCAGACAGAGCGTCCTGTTCCGCCGCTTTAGACGCGGACTCGTCAGACCTTTATTCTTCGCATGTGGACGCTTCCGTCTGCGTTTCCTACCTGACGCAAAAAGAAAACCCGCTCAGCGAGCGGGAAAAGAACAGTTTGCATCATCAGTTGTACGGTTGCGATATCTGCCGGAGCGTTTGCCCGTTTAATACATTGTCCCGCCCGACGGAACGCCGCGTTGACCTGGAAAAAATTTTAGCGTTAAACGAAGACGGCTTTCAAAAATATTTCGGTCCTACCGCGATGAGTTGGCGCGGGCTGTCCATACTGCAACGGAACGCGCAGGCGGTTAAAAATGTCATTACTGCAGCGGAACGCGCAGGCGGTTAAAAATGTCATTCTGAGCGTAGCGAAGAATCCTATACAGACGGAAGATTCTTCGCCTACGGCTCAGAATGACAGATAGTAAAACTTACTTCTTCAATTTAAAGAACGACACCAACTGCTTCAGCATCTCCGCCTGGGAATTAAGTTCCTCCGAAGCCGAGGCGCATTCTTCCGAAGTGGCGGAAGTGGTTTGTACCACCGACGATATTTCGTTTACCCCCACGGTAATCTGCGCGATGGAGGCTGCCTGTTCGTTGGAGAGTTCCGCTATGGTGGAAATGATGGACGAAACCTGGTCCACGTTGCCGACGATGGTTTTAAACGACGCTTCCGTTCCGTGCGCCGCCGTCATGCCTTCGTTGACACGGTCCATGGAATTTTCGATAAGCGAAGTGGTTTCCTGTACGGCCTGTTGGCTTCTTGCCGCAAGGCTTCTCACTTCTTCCGCCACCACCATAAACCCTTTGCCGTGTTCGCCCGCGCGGGCGGCTTCGACCGCGGCGTTAAGGGCGAGCAGGTTGGTCTGGAACGAAATATCTTCTATGACTTTAATGATTTTTGAGATGTTGGACGAGGATTCCTTGATGCTGTCCATGATGGAAACCATAGCCCGCATGGCGTCATTGCCTTCCGCCGCGCTCTCGCTGGACTTTTGTGAGAATTTATTCGCCTCTACGGCATTTTCCGCGTTGGTGCTGGTCTTTTTGTTAATCATTTCTATCGAAGCGGTCAGTTCCTCCACCGCGCCCGCCTGTTTCATCGCCCCTTCGGAAAGATGCTGCGCGCTGAGCGATATATGCGTCGCCCCTTCAAACACCTGATTGGCGGAAGTTTCTATCTCGCCCATAGACTTGTTGAGGGAAGCGAGTATCGTCGTAAGCGCTTCCTTGATGGGGGCGTAAGCGCCTATGTACTCGCGGCTTACCACCGCCGTAAGGTCCCCTTTCGACATGGTGGCGAGTATGTTGGAAATTTCATTCACATAGGAAAGCGTGACCGCGCCCGTCGAATTGACCGCGCGTTTTACCGTGTCAAATTCCCCTTCGTAGCTCCCCGTAATTTTGGCGTCAAAATTCCCTATCGACATGGCTTTAAGCGAGATTTTTATTTCATTAAGCGGTTGGGCTACGGAATGGACCAGGTCGTTGAGCCCGGTGAGCAGCGCCGCCCAGTCGCCCTGATGCCGCGTAACGTCCGCCCGGTAGGAAAGCTCTCCGTGCGCGGCGTGCTGCGCCAACGTCGCGATTTCGTCCCTTATGCTGTTAAGCGCCGCCGTGAGCCTGTCAAAGGTTTGGCTCATTACGATCTTTTTACCCGGAAGCTGTTTGAATTTTATGTTGAAATTACCGTTACCTATTTCACCGATCATACCGAGCATATTCAGCGTGTCGCCGACTAAACCGTCTACGAGCGTGTTAATGCCGTCCACCATGTCTTTGTAGGAACCCTGATATTTCTCCGAAGACAGCCGGAACTCGATATCGCCCTTGGCGTCTATTTCATCTGTAATATAATCCAAATCGCCGATGATGGATTTCACCACGTCCGTCATGGAATAAAAATCAAGCGTCGACTGGCCGATTTCATCCAGCGAGAGATGCTCTTTATTCATATTAATGTTAAGATTGCCCTTGGACACGTCAGAAACAAGCCGAGCCAGGTTGTTTACCGGTTTCGTAATGCTGCCGGTGATGATTAAAAACAGGAAAATGGATATAACCAACGCCGCCGCCCCAATCAAAACCATTGTAATGACAAAGCTGTTGGTCATGGCAAGTATTTCTGTTTGCAGCTTTCCGAAGAACAATATGCCGAAAACCTCGTTTTTCGGGTTAATCAGCGGCAGGTAAAAGGCTTTGTACGGTTGCCCCAGTATGGTGGTGTCTCCGATAAATTCCTGACCCTGTTCAAGCACGGTGCTTATTACCTGCTCACTGGTAAGTTTGGTGCCCACCGCCCGCTGTCCGTCTTGTATAATCGTCGTCGCGACGCGTTCGTCCCCGTAAAACACGGTGAACTCCGCGCCTTGCTCCGCTTTAAGCGAGTCCACCATTTCGTCGGTGTCAAGGCGCACGCCCGCGGAAATCGCGCCGAGCAGCCTGCCGCTCGCGTCATATACGGGCGCGCCGCTGCGGATGGAAACTTTTATCGCGGTGCCGGATTCAACATAGGTGGAGCGTATGCCCGCCAGCGCGTCCGTAACGTTTTGCTGGCTAAGGACCGAATCGCCGAAATTTTCCGGGTCATAAGTCCTGAGAATGACGTTGCCCTCCGCGTCGCACACCGTATAATAGGTGACCCGGTAGGTGGACAAAGTATTCGTCAGCATATCGTTAAGCCAGTTTTTGTCCCGGGTTTGCATGGCGGTGATTATATTGGAATCTTCGGCGCACATCATGGCGGCGAGCGCCGCGTCCTTTTTACTGTCTTCAATTTGATTCTTTACGCTTCGCGCGATGGTTTCGATTTGATCTTCAAAAACGTAATCGGCAAACCCGTTAAACCGGACTAAAGAAAACACGCTAAGCGCCGCGACGAGCAATACGAGGATAATGACGGCCGGTAAAAGAATTTTTGTTTTCAGTTTGAGTTTTGACAGTATTTTTGACATGGTATTCTCCCCTTTGAAAAGTAGTTTATGTATATTTTACAGAAAGCATTAAAGATTATCAACATATTTTAATGGAATTGAACAATTTGCCTCTGGCTCTTAAAAGTAAAATTAACGGAATGGATGTTTATTTAACCCTATGACGGGAGATAATGCTAATGGCTTACTGGTCTACCCGCGGGCTGCGCGGAAGCGCGTTCGAGGAATTGATTAACCTTTCGGTAAAGCTTTATCAGCAGCGCGGGCTCGCCGTAATACAAAAAGTCCCGACGCCGATTACGCCAATCGAGGTCAACAACGCCTCGCACACCATAACCTCGGCGTATTTTGAAAAGAAAAGCACGGTGGACTATATCGGCGTCGCTGACGGCACCGCCCTGTGCTTTGACGCGAAGGAAACGCAGTACAAAAACCTGCCCCTTAAAAACATACACGAGCATCAGCTTGAATTTATGGCGGCGTTCCGTAAACAGGGCGGCGTAAGTTTCCTGTTGGTGCAGTTCCATTTCAGCGGGGAAATTTTCTTTTTGCCCTTTGAAGCGCTGTCCGGTTTTTACCGGGACGCCCGTAAGGGCGGGCGCAAATCGGTGCCCTACGACGCCTTTGACCCGGAGTACCGCGTGCTTAACAAGGGCGGTTATCCCGTGCATTTCCTTGAAGCCGTACATACCTATACGCAGCGCGAACGGGCGCGACCTTAAAATTTCTTTAAACCGCACCCGTTCCGGCAGATACAGGACGGGTGAAGGATGAAAAGACTTTCAGTTCTTTTATTTTCATTGGTATTTCTATTCTCGGGCTGCGGTACGGCGTATTCCGTCGAGTGGCCGCAGGTCACCGTGCTCGGCGCGGAAAACGCCCGGGAGGAATATGAAATGTATTATCCCGAAAATTTAGGCGCGCAGGCGGAAGTTTCCCCCCGAAGCGAAAAGCAGCCGTCACCGCCCCCGGTAAAATATAACCTGCTCTATGAAACGGAGACGCCCCTCGGGATGTACGAGCCCCCCGACGGGTGTTATCTCGCCGCCCAAACGCCGCCGGACGAGATGAACGGTCCGCGGGCGTTTAACCGCGCAACGGGGAAAAATCACGCCGTTTTCGCCCGGGAAATGTATTTGGGCGAAGCCTTCCCGGAGGAGTGGATGCTCAGGTGTATAGCGGAACAGGCGGCGCCGCTTGTGATACTAAAGCCCTCCGGGTCCGGCGCGTATTTCTCCGCCGCGACGGTGACCGAACTGGCGAAACGCTTCGGCGCGTACAACATCCCCATGTTCGCGGCGTTTTTCCCGGTGGAAGAAGACAGCGGTTACGATCCGACGTCCTATACGCTGTATTTCCGTTATGCCCGGGCGATTTTCCAGGAGCACGCGCCAAAGGCGGCGTTTGTGTTTGCTGCGGACGCGGGGGTTGGCGCGGAAGCGGCGGAGGTTTATTACCCCGGCGACGAAGCCGTGGACTGGGTGGGGATTAACGTGGCGGAGCGGTATATTAGCGGTCAATATGACGAAAAAATTTTGGCTCAGGCCGGAGACATTTACCTTAAATATCAGCAGGCCAAGCCGGTTATGCTTTTGACCCTCGGCGTGAGCCATTTCTCCACCGGGGATTACGTCTACCGGGTGCGCGAGGCGCAAGCCGAGCTTGAGCGCGTATACGGGCATGTGCTTCAAAACTGGTCCCGGGTGAAACTGATTGCCTATAAAGAAATCAGCGAAATACAGGACGAGGTCGCCGGAGGCGGCAAGCCCCTCGTGAATGAAAGCTTTGAGGATTATACCGTCACGGAGGAGAAAGATTTGCTTGCCGCGTACAGGGAAATCATCCGTCACAGGCGTTTCGTTTCGGAACTTCAAGCGAGTACCCAAACGCCGCTTGCCACGTCGCGGGCGCTGCTGCTTTCGGAATACCCCGCGCTGTTCTCCGACGGGGAAATGCTCATAGACACGCGCGTGTTCGGTGAAATGGACGTCAGGCAAGCCGCCGGTTCCGTGCGGATAGGGAATGTTTCCTACGCGGGGGAAGATGCCTTCGGCGTGGAGGGCAGCGAGATTTATACGACTATCGACCATGAAAAAAAACTGGTCGTCGTATACAAAAGAATTCAATAAAATGAATAACATTGCGCGGGGCATTGATAAGCGCAACAGGCGTGTTTATAATGGGCGCAATTCATCTTCGGGGGTGCGTATGTTGAAAATCGTAGCGGACAGCGGGTGTGACATCCGTAAGGAGCAGGTGGAAAACGAGGGCTGCGTTTTTGAAAGCGTACCCCTCAACCTGCATGTAGAGGACAGGGTGTATGTAGACGACGAAAACATCAATGTGGAAGAATTCCTGAAGGATATGGAAAACAGCCCGGTGGTCGCGAAAACGGCTTCGCCGTCGCCGTCGCTGTTTTTGGAAAAGTTCAAGGAAATGGAGAGCGTTTTTGTCATTACGCTGTCGTCTAAGCTGAGCGGTACATACCAGAGCGCGATGACGGCGAAGAAAATGTACTTCGAGGAATACGGGAAGAAGTTTATTCATATTTTTGACAGCCTGAGCGCTTCCATAGGCGAGGGGCTGATTGCGATGAAAATTGTGGAGTGCGCGAAAAAGGGCTTTGACAATAGGGAAATCGTGGAGCAGGTGAGCCATTTTATCAAGGGAATGCGCACTTATTTTTTGCTTGAAAAATTCGACACCCTGGTGAAGTCGGGGCGCATGAACCCGTATATCGCCAAAATCGCGTCCATGTTAAACATCCGCCCTATCTGCGGGGAAAACGGCGCGGGGGAAATAAAAATGCTCGACAAGGCGCGGGGGCACGGCAAGGCGGTTAAGCGCCTGATTGAAATTATTAAAGCGAACACCCCCGAC
>JAISWA010000067.1 GCA_031271275.1 Clostridiales bacterium
TTGGCGTAACGCAGGAACTCCAGAATAATTTCCGTGCGGGTCAAGCCCTGCGTATCGCCGAAGTCGGCTTCGTCAAGCCTTGTGGTCGCCGCGAACCGCACGTAATCGAACTGTATTTCCTTAAAACCCAACTCGGCGGCGGCTATGGCGTAAGTCAGCACATAGTCCCACGTTTCTTTATTATACGGGTTAAGCCACGGGTAACGGCGGTCGCCGTTGTGCACGGGGCCTTCCCAAACCGTGCCGTCGGCGTTGTGAATGTACAGCTCGGGCCGGTAATTAACGGTATAGCCGTCTATGAACGTGACCATCCGCGCGATGGGGTAAATATTGTTCGCCTCAAGGGTTTGCATCAGCTCCGCTGCGTCGGGAATATAATTCTGCGAGACGCCCCACTCGTCCGCGAAGGGCAGCCAGTTTTTGAGGGTGACTTCGTTTTCCGTCCGCACGTCGATGACCACGGAATTCATTCCGGATTCCGCGCAGAGCTGCGCCAACGCGTCCAACCGTTCGGGAATGCCCGCGCTGTTCGCGGTGACATAGACGCCCCGGGCGCTGTATTCCGGCGGCTCCGCCACGAAACGCACGGGCGGCGGCAGCAGATAGTCGAACGGGCGCAGCGGAACCGGAGCGAGCATCGCGCACAGGCACGCCGCCTTAAAAAATGAGCGAAAGCGCATTCGCATTGCCACGCTCCCAAGATTTTTATTGTGTCGCGGCATATTATATCATAATAAAAAAGATTTCGTGAAAATGCTTCGTCTAAACACCAAACGCATGAACGCGTTTGGCGCTCGTGAAAATGCTTCGTCGCTTTGAAGTCAGCGCATGTTCTCGGCAAAAAAAAATCCGCCGAAAGAGCGACGGAATGGGGTTTTAAGACACGCCCTAATATTACAGTTGTCAATTCGCGATTTTTGCGAAGCGTCAAATGAGGGCAGTGAGCGAACTATCGGTTTTTCAAAGAAAAACCGCGAGCGGAGCGAACGTTCTGCCCGAATAGCAAGCAAAAATTACATCAGTTTTCACTCAGCAATGCGGATTTATTCGTAAAATCAATCTGATAGCGGATGGCATGGTGGTCTTTAATCAGCATACCGTCCGTAAGGCGAACTTCAAGAATACAGCAGTTCTTGTCCTGCTCGTTGTTTGCGTGGTCATACCACGCGGAAAACTCCTCGCGCAGTTTTAGCCGGATTTCGGCGTTTTCGGGAGATAGCACCCAACCGAGGTTTTTGCCTGTGCCATGCCCCGAAAACCAGTCAACGGCGCAGACGGCTACATTGGGGTTCGCTTCAATTTGCTTCACCTTATTTGACAGCGCGTATGTACTGATATAAAAAGCTCCATCATGGAAATAAGCGTCCACCATACGGTTGTGTATCCGGTCGCCGTCCGCGGTCGCGACCGCGATAAGGTTGTCCTTGCCGAACCGCTCGGTCATAATGGTCATTGCGTTTTCATAGTTATTCATGCTAATTCCTCCTCGTTTTCTTCAATCGCCAAGCCCGTCAAATAATGTCATTTGCCGTGATTTCATTTCAAATTCCCGCGTATACCCGAATACATCGTCAGGGCGGTACAATATGCCGTTCTTTTTGCAAGCATCACGGTATATATCCCACAAAAGCGCATGGTTAGGGCTGTTACACTCGTAGCTCAACCCAAAAGTCTTTATATACCGTTCTTTTATGCCGGGGAAACGCGCGTCCAAGTTTTTGTAGAAATATTCGCGGTTGCCGTCACGCAGCGTCACGCCGAAACCGAAACAGACGATACCGCGCACTTCGGCTCTGACGCAATAATCAAGCAGTCCACGCAGATTTTCTACGGTGTCGTTGATGAACGGCAGGATAGGCGACAGCCACACCACCGTTGGAATGCCCGCTTGCCGCATTTCTTCAAGGACGGCAAACCGCTCGGCGGTGGAGGACACATTCGGCTCTACGATATTGCACAAATCATCATTGAAAGTTGTCAGCGTAATTTGCGCCACGCATTTCGTTTTAGCGTTGATGGCGCGTAATATATCAATATCGCGCAGTATTCGCGCCGATTTGGTTTGTATTGCCAGACCAAAGCCGTGTTTTTCAATCAGTTTCAAACACGCGCGGGTAACTTCCAATTCTTCCTCAAGAGGTATATACGGGTCGCACATAGCACCCGTGCCGATTATACAGGGCCTCCGCCTGCGCTTTAGCTGTTCTTCCAGAATCCGCGCCGCGTCGCGCTTGACCTCTATATCCTCAAAGTCATGCTTCATCTGATAACACAAACTTCTGCTGTCGCAGTAAATACACCCGTGGGTGCAGCCCCGGTATAGGTTCATACCGCTTTGCGGCGAGAGTATGGTTTTATAATCGGCGTAGTGCATGAGTTGTCTCCGTTTCGCTTATATCCTGTTTTCATTAAACATTTCATTCTTCCCACTTAATCAACGCCGGTTCCTTGTCCAAAATGGAAAGGTACTGCAACAGCGACCCGTCCGCCCCGTTGGGGTCGAGCGCCATGTAGCGGTTGTACTTGGCGAGTCTGTCATCTTCCCTCGCCCAACCGTAATGCTTTACCCGGTAATCTGAAAGCGCGTTGGGCTGCTGAAAAACATTCGAAGGCATACGCCCGCAGTGTTGGCTCGATTTTTTAAACTCGTAGGGGAAACCTTTCGCGTACCGCAATAAAAAAGGCCGGTAAAACTGATGGGCCTGCCAGAGCGCGTCCTCGCGGTAATGCGCCTCGTCCCAAAAATCATACAGCCGGAAGGAGTACAGGTAATATTCTTCCTGTTCCGTCAGCGCTTTTACGCCCTCCGCGAAACTTTCCTCAAAGATTTCGTCCGCGTCGAGAAACAGCATCCAATCCGGGTCGTCCTTTACGGTCTCGTCCCATTGCTGCGTCCGTAATTCCCACTCGTTTTGGAATTTTGACACGCGGTTTTCAATAATCCTGTGGGGAATGCCTTTTAAGATTTCCCGGCAGAGCGCCGCCGTGCCGTCGTCGCTGGCGTCGTCGATAATCACCGCGTCGTCAATATACCGGAGCGCCGATTCCAAAACGCGTTTTAAATAGCGGTGCTCCTCATTTTTTACCACCATGGAAAGCCGAAGCATAAAACGCGCCTCCCTCAAACCCATCTTTTACACTCTATGTTCATCCGGCGGCAATTGCGACCGTACTGTTCAGCGAAAAGGAATACAGCAGCGTCTCCTTCACCCGTTTCCCCGTCGCCCGCTCGACGGCTTTTTGATAAATACCCATCTGCACCCGGTAATTCCCCGCCCACGCTTCCGGGCTGCCGGTCACCGAATCGCTCTTGTAATCCACTAACACGATTTCGCCGCCTTCTTCAAAATAGCAGTCGATAATTCCGTGTACCAGGATGGTTTCGTCGGCGGCTCCGCCGAACTTTTCCCCGTAAATTTCCCCTGCGGGCAGCGCCATGACAAAGGGCGTCTCCCGGCGCACTTCGCCGGAAGCCCGCATTCGGTCCGCTAAGCCCGACCGCGCGAACCGCAAAATTTTATTCCGGTCAAGGGCGTCCGCTTCTTCCCGGGTCAGCAGGTTCTTTTCCGTCAGTTCCCGTATCAGCGTTTCAATACTTTCAACCGCGCGGTGCGCTTCCAAATTAATATGCTCGGTCACCGTATGCAGCGCGGTTCCCAACGATAACGCGGTCACGCCCTGCTCCGCCCGGATAAACGCGGGCGGCTCGAAGCGCGGCGCGTCCGGCGCTATCAGCGGACCGCTGTCCGGGGAAACTTCCGGCGCGAACAGCCGCTTCAATTCCGAAATCGACACCTTCGACGGCAGGTTTAAAACACCCGCGAAGGGATACGGCGGGTCATATAAGTCATCCAATAAAACCACAGGCGCGGGCTCGCCGCGTAGGGCGGGCTCCGTCCCGACATGCGGCGGGGTTAACGCTACGGCTTCTTTTCGCGGCGCGTTCCCTTCGCCGGCAGCGGTTTCATCGGCGGAAAGATTTCCCCCGCCCGTCCCGTGCAGGTTAAGCGCAAATCTCGCCGGGTGTTCATACAGCCCCGGGTTGGCGCATTCGTCAGCCACTTCGTCCATCCGTATCTCAAACCCGTCCCGGTGGCGGGCAAGGCAGGGCATAAGCCAATCCAGAAAGCTTCCGCTTTCCCTGCGGAAATAAACCGGAAGCGCGGTTTCAGCCTGGCTTGCCATCAAAGCCCAGTCCACGCGCTTTCTTTCAAAATCGGACACATACCCCGTCAGCACCAACAGCTCCTTTGCCCGGGTGAGCGCCACATACAGCACGCGCACTTCCTCGGAAAGGCTCTCCCGCCGGGCGAGTTTGGAAAGGGCGAGCCGCGCGGCGGTGTTGGAGCGGGTTCCCGCCTCTATGTCGATATATTCCGGGCCGAGGCCGAAGGTCTGGTGCAGCACGATGCTTTTCCGCTCGTCCTCCCGGTTAAACCCGCGCCCCAACAGGCTCACGAACACCACCGGGAACTCTAAACCCTTCGCCTTATGGATGGTCATCACCCGCACGCGGTCTTCTGTCTCCGCGAACGCCTGCGCTTCGGAAACGCTCCCCGCGCCCGCGTCCTGTAAGCGCCGGATAAACCGCACAAAATGGAACAGCCCTTTGAAACTCGTTTCTTCGTATTCCACCGCGCGTTCCAACAGCAGGCGGAGGTTTGCCTGCCGCACCCTGCCCCCCGGCATGGCCGCGCAGTAGGCAGGGTAACGCGTATCGTCATAAATGATCCCGATGAGTCTGCTCACGGGAAGCCACACCGCCTGCGCCCGCCAACGGGTCAGGTCGGAGAGGAAGCGGCGGGCTTTGTCCACCGCCTTTTCAACCGCCGGGTTTTCCCGCCCGCCTGCCGCCGTTTTCTCAAACAGCGTCAGGCATTCATAAAAATCCGCCTCCGGATCCGTCTCCCGCACCAACAGCAGTTCGTCCGGGGTAAACGCGTACACCGGCGAGCTTAACACGGCCAACAGCTCGATATCCTGCCGGGGGTTGTCCGCTACGCGCAGAAACGCCAACGCGGTTTTGATTTCCTGCGTTTCGAAGAAACCGGTTTTGTGGTCGGCTATCGCGTCGATATCACAGGCGCGTAATGCTTCCGCCAAAGGAACCGCGCCCGCAACCGCGCTGCGGGTCAGTATAACAATGTCGTTGGGGCGGCAGGGGCGGTACGCTTTGCGGGAAGCGTCCCAAATTTTTTGCGCGCCGATTAAACCTTGTATGCGCCGGGCGATGATTGCCGCCTCTTTCTCAATGGAAGACAAATCTTCCCCCTCCGCGGGTTCCGGCACCGGCGCGTCATTACTTCCCGCCGCCAAATCGATAACCGTGTCGAAGCTTACGCCCCCCGGAGGCTCCGGATAATCCGCGCCGGGGTACAGGGCGGCGCGGCTGTCGTAGGTCACGTCGCCTACTTCCTCCGTCATAAGCTGCGAGAAAAAAAAGTTGACCGTATCCAACACTTCCCGGCGGCTTCGGAAATTTTTGGACAGGTCTATGGCAACTCCGGTTGCATGGGCGAGCGGCGGCGCTCCGGCGTTTTCCCCTTTCGCGTAGGCGGCGTATTTCTCCGCGAACAGCCCCGGCTGCGCCCTGCGGAACCGGTAAATACTCTGCTTGATATCCCCCACCATAAACCTTCGAACCGCCGCCGCGCTTAAAATCGTCTCCTGCACCTCGTTGGAATCCTGATACTCGTCGATGAGCACCTCGCGGAAATTCTGGCGCAGGCTTTCCGCCGCCGGTCCCGCCGCCGTACCCTCCGGAATCAGCACCTGGATGGCGAAATGCTCCAAGTCGTTGAAGTCCAACAGGTTTCTCGCGCGTTTTTCGGCGGCGTATTTTTCGCGGAAGCGCAGCGTCAGTTCCACCAGCGCTTTTATCCGCGAATACAGCCGCCCGATGTCCGCCCGCATGGTTTCCGGGTCGGTAAAGAAACAGTCCTTGTACAAATCGTTTATACGGTCTTTCACGCCCTTCTGCCGCAGGCGCTTCACCCGCTCCTTCAACGCTTCCGAAGGACCGCCGTCCCCGGTCCGGTATGCGTACAGCCTGGCGAAAGGCGCTTCCAAATTTTCCGTAAACGCACGGTACATTTCGCCGAAGGGTTGGTACAGCGCCCCGGTGAGCCTTTGCACTAACGCGAAATCGCTTTGCAGCGCGGGCAAATATTTTTCCGGCGCGGCGTCCTGTGGGGGACGGCATAGCTTCAGGGCTGTTTCCAAATTTTTTGTCGCGCCGTTTAAGCCTTCGGAAAGCTCCTCGCGGATTATTTTCGCCCAAGGGGTCGCGTCCAAATCCTCCGCGCCCCGTTTGAACAGTTCAACGTATTCCCGCGCGGCTTTCTCGGGGTAGGGGCTGTTTTCCAAAAACCCGTGCAGCGCGCGCACCAACGCGTCGAGCCTGTCGTCCCGGGTTTTGCCCCCGAAGGCGTCCACCAAATCAATAAATTCATCGTTGCTTTCCTTTTCGTATTCCTCGTCAAAAAGCTCGTCCATCGCCTGCGCCTTGAGCAGGCTGAGTTCCGTATCGTCCGCCACCCTAAACGCCGGGTCTATGTCCGCAAGTTGGAAATGCTCCTTCACCAACCGGCGGCAAAACGCGTGTATGGTGGAAATACGCGCCGAAGGCAGCCGCGAAAGCTGACGCGCCAACCGCGCGTTCCCCGGCTCGGCGTTTAAGCGCGCTGTCATTTTTGCCTCGATACGCTCGCGCATCTCCGCCGCCGCCGCTTCCGTAAACGTCACCACCAACAGTTGGCTGATGTCGGCTTCCCCCGAAGTGACCATCCGCAGTATCCGCTCGGTCAGCACCGCCGTTTTCCCCGAGCCTGCCGCGGCGGAAACCAACAGGTTGCCCCCCGTGGTTTCGATGGCGCGTTTTTGTTCCTTTGTATATTCGTTGGGCATAGTCACCTCGTTTACGGAAGCGCCACCTTCGCGAGCACCTCCGCGAGGGGGGGCATGGCGTTAAGCGCTTCCTCTTTCGTGTTGTTCTGCGCGCCGACCTCCACCAACAGCGACTTGGGCAGCATGTGGGTGCTGTAGCGGTAGGCTTTTATGTATAACTTCCGCGTGAAACCCGGGAACATTTCCCCGGCGGCAAGCTGCATACGGAAACTCAGCGCCAGGTTGTCCGCAAGGTTCGGGTTGGCAAGCCCCGGCGCGGGAATCAGCCCGCCGTTTTGCCGCACCCGGGAAATTCCGTTTACGAACATGATCTTCGCCGCGCGCTTGCCGTTTATTTCCGCCGTCATGGGCGCGGCGCCGGGGTTTAACCCGTCCCGGTGCAGGTCAATGGCAAGCTGTATGGACGGGTTCTCTCGCAGAATTTTTTCAACCGCCGGCTCCATGCGCTCATACGCGCCCAGGATTTGCGAATGTCCGTCCACTATATCATAACGCCCGGTGTGGTGCAGGGTCTCCACCCCGTATTGGTTGCGCAGGATATCCGCGAGCAGCCTTCCCGCGCCCATAATCCCGTCCATGGGGTCGGAAATATCGCTGTCCGCGAACATTTCATTGGAATGGGTATGGAAAATCAGCACCTTCGGCCCGCTGACCGAAGTATTGATTCGCAGGTCGGAGAGCAGAAACTTCCCGATGTTGATATCTGCGGGAAGCAGCTCGGTGTATTTGCTTTCCACGGAATAAAAATGCGCTTTTAAATAGGCGAAGTCGTACAATTTTTCCGTGTCGCCGGCGGTAAGGTTTTCCTCCCGGAGGGTTTCGTTGGGGTTCACGGGCGTGGTTTCCGGTTGGAATTTTATATCCCCAAGCCCGAGCAAATCCGGGTTTTGGGAAGCCGGTTTACTGGGAACGCCGGGGTCGGAGAGCGTTCCTCCGCCGGGGTCAAGCAAGGGGCCGTTTTCGTTTAAATAATTTTCAAGGGGCTTGCGGCTTCCTGCCCAAAGGTAAATCCCGGCGGCAAACAGCGCGAGTACGGCGAGCGTTTTTAAACGCGCCCGGATATATCTTCCCACGTCCCTCGCCTCCTTTGGCTTATGGCAACCGATGTAAACCCAGACTAATTTTATGCCCCGCGCGGCGCCGCAATGCAGAGGCTTGTTCAAGACGCGGAGTCCGTTAAAAAATTAAAAAATTTCATCAATATTTTTTTAAAAACCTGTTGACAATAGAAAAGATATGCATATAATACTTGTTAGCACTCACATGCAACGAGTGCTAACAAAATAAAAAAGGAGTGTTACACATGGCAGGACTTATTCCATTCAACAGGCGCGGCGCGCTTAACACCGGCTTCCACGACATGCTCGACGACTTCTTCAATATAGGTTGGCCCGCGCAGCGCAGCCTGATGAACGACACCTTCAAAATGGACGTGGAGGAAGGCGAAAACGAGTATTTAATTACGGCGGAATTACCCGGCGTAGCGAAGGAAGAAATCAACCTTGACCTGACGGAAGGCCGCTTGAGCATTTCCGTAAAACGCGAGGAGAACGTGAACGAGGAAAAGAAAAACTATATCCACAAGGAGCGCCGCGTCGCTTCCATGTCGCGCAGCGTCTACCTTTCCGACGCGAACACCGACGACATCTCGGCAAAGCTCGACAACGGCGTGCTGCACATTACCGTCCCCAAGCGCGAAAAAACGCAGCGGACCCGAAAAATCGATATACTGTAAAAATTTTGATAGCTCCATCCTCCTTTCCTGAAAAGGGCTGCCGCAACGGTGAAAATCACAGAGCGGCAGCCCTTTTGCCTTTTGCCGCGCCGTGCTTTGGTAGGGCATAATAATTCTCTTTTTCCGGTGATTCCATTACGCCGCAACATAACGCCGCCGCATTTGACAATCCCCTCGCTTGCCCGCTATAATTGCATAAATTAACAGTCACAATACAAAGACGGTTATCCGCCGCCTTTGTATTTTTTTATTATGATAAAGAGGTGGAAAAC
>JAISWA010000152.1 GCA_031271275.1 Clostridiales bacterium
TGTTGGACCGGTATATCCGTGAAGGCGTTTGCGAAGATTTAATACTGAAAGAAAAAATCGACCGACTGCACGGGGCGAATTTGCATAAGGTCACGCCGATGCCGGTATTTGAGTTAGGCGATTGACTCCAAAACCACCCGCTTTCGCAGTTCCTCGACCCATTCCAACCCCGGCGGCTTGGTTCCCTCCATCGTGACCGCGCCCGCCGACGCCGCCATCGATAGCGCCGCCGCGTCCCGCAGGTCCGTTCCCCCGTAAAAAACGGCGGCGGCAAGCGCCCCGACCATGCAATCGCCCGCGCCCACGGTAGACAGCACTTTCACCGGCAGCGCCGGGGCGTACCAGATTTCTTCCCGGGAGACAAACAGCGCGCCTTCCGCGCCCATCGAAAGGGCGACGGCTTTCACGCCGTTCTCCGCGACAATCCGCCGGCAGAGCGCCGCGCATTCCCCTGTGGAAATCCTTTCGCTCACGTCAAAATACTGCGCCAGTTCAAATTTATTCGGCTTGATATAATCCGGCGAGGCTTTTAAGCCTTCCCGGAACGCCTCGCCGTCGGCGTCGAGAAACGCGGTCGCGCCCTTCGCCTTCACGGCGCTAATCAGTTCCCGGTAAACCAAAGCTTCCGCGTTTTGCGGAAGGCTGCCGGAAAAAACAAACATCGTCCCCGAACCCGCGTCTTGAATCAGTTTCTCCCGCAGCGCGCCCATTTCCGCTTGCGTAACCGCCGCGCCCGGTTCGTTAAATTCCGTAAGCCCGAAATCCGGGCTAAGCACTTTTAGATTGGTACGGATATTATGCTTTATCCGCACAAAATCCGTGGGGATGCCCATGCCGCGAAGCATCTTTTCTATCTCGTCGCCCGTTTCGCCGCCGATAAACCCCGTCGCGACGGAATCCCCGCCCAGGGATTTAATCATCCGCGACACGTTGATTCCCTTGCCGGAGGGGTCCGTCACGATAGCACTCATGCGGTTAAGCCCGCCGGGGATTATTTTTTCAACCCGCGCGGTCTTGTCCATCGCCGGGTTGAGGGTCACGGTATAAATCATTTTTTTCATTCGAACAGCCCGGTCGAAAGGTACCGCTCCCCCGTATCGGGAAGGAGCACGACGATCATTTTCCCGGCGTTTTCTTCCCGGACGGCGACTTGCGACGCCGCGTAAAGCGCCGCGCCGGAGGATATGCCAACGAGCGCGCCTTCGGCTTTCGCCAACTGCCTTACGGTTTCAAACGCCTGCCCGTTTTCCACGGTGATAATTTCATCCACGATGTTTTTATTGAAAATTTCCGGAACGAACCCCGCGCCGATGCCCTGTATACCGTGGGGACCCGGCTGCCCCCCGGACAGCACCGGGGAACCGGAGGGCTCGACCGCTATTATTTTCACGCCGGGCTTTTTTTGCTTCAAAACCTCGCCCACGCCTGTAATAGTACCGCCGGTACCCACGCCCGCCACAAAAAAATCCGCCTGCCCGCCGGTGTCGTTCCAGATTTCAAGCGCGGTGGTTTTGCGGTGGGCTTCCGGATTGGCAGGGTTGGAAAATTGACCGGGGATGTACGCGCCGGGTATTCCGGCGGCGATTTCCTTCGCCTTCGCAATCGCGCCCTTCATTCCCAACGCGCCTTCTGTTAAAATAATTTCCGCGCCAAGCGCCTTTAACATTTTCCGGCGCTCCGCGCTCATGGTCTCGGGCATGGTGAGTATCAGCCGGTACCCTCGCGCCGCCGCGATAAACGCAAGGGCGATTCCGGTGTTGCCGCTTGTCGGCTCCACGATTACGCCGCCGGGTTTCAGCGCGCCCCGTTCCTCCCCGTCGTTAATCAGCGCGAGGCCCACGCGGTCTTTTACGCTGCCGAGGGGGTTGAAATACTCCAGTTTTGCCACGATTCTGGCTTTCGCGCCGCAGTGTTTGCCGTAGTTCGCAAGTTCTATCAACGGGGTTCCGCCGATAAGGGCGGGCAGGTTTTCCGCAATTTTCATAATGACCTCCCGGGGAAAATTATTACAGCGAATCAACTTAATTTTTGACCATCGGAAGCGTCAATGCGTTGTGGTGAACGGACGTAGCGTTTTCGCAGAAAACGCAGGGAGTGAACCGTTTACAATGCATAGCTGACGATGGTTACATCCAAAGTTGATTCGCTATACAAGTATATTCTCTTGTGCGGAAAGAGTACAGAAAAGTTTTCAAAAAATACCGCGGCGGGCAAAGCCGCGAGTGACTTTTATTGAAGGAAGATGAATAATGTTCAAAAGAAAAGCCGTTCTCTTTTCCGCCATTACCGCAACTGTCTTGTCCTTAGCCGCCTGCTCCGCATCCATGAAAGCAAATCCCGTTTCCGCGCCTCCCCCGCAAAATGATTACAGCGACTACGATTTAATTTCCCGTATCGACGGTTCCACCGCGACGATTCCTTTAAGCGAGGCGGCGCTTGACGCGTACATGGGCGGGCATGACGGGTTAACCCACAACACCACGCCCTGGGCGTACCGGAATTTAATCAACAAGGCTTGCGACATCGCGTTTTGCACATACCCGTCGGAAGACGAACGGGAACTCGCCGCAAGAAAAGGCATTGAGTTGGAAATTATCCCCGTGGTAAAGGAAGCGCTGGTGTTTTTGAACAACGCCGAAAATCCGGTTGAAAACCTGACCCACGCGCAACTGTTGGAGGTCTATACCGGCAATCTTACCGACTGGGCGGGGCTTGGCGGCGCGGAAGGCGCGATCATCCCCTATCAGCGCCCGGTCAACTCCGGCAGTCAGACTTTGTTCCTTAAACTGGTGATGGGGGAAACGCCCCCGATGGAACCCCCCGGGGCTTTTGTACGGGGCGAAATGGCGGACCTGATAGACGCGGTGGCGGTTTACGACAACGCCGAAAACGCGTTGGGCTATTCGATGTTCTACTACGTTTCGGATATGTATTCCTATTCCAATATCCGCCTGCTTTCCGTGGACGGCGTCAAGCCCACCCGCGAAAGTATCGCCGCGGGCGAATACAAATTTGTCACGCATTACTACGCGGTGATTCGCGGCGATACGCCGGAAGACCATCCGGCGCGGGAATTCCTGCGTTGGATGCTCTCCGGCGAAGGGCAGCGCGTCGCGCAGAATACCGGCTACGTTACCCTTGCGCCGATGGACGCTCCCGCCCAACCGGTGATGTACCCCGGCGCGACACGGGAGAATACCGCCGCGTCCAACGGAACCGGAGGGACGGAGCGCCGGGCGGCAAGCGCGGGTTCGAGCCAATCGGCATCCCATTACGACTTTATCAACAGGGTAAACGGCAAATGGGAGGCGGAGACCCGTTTCCCAAATGAAGAAACGAAACAAGCCGTCAGCGGTTGGATTGACGAAATTTACGCGCAGCATACCGACGCGCCGGGTTTAAACAGCGGTTGGGATATAATGTACAATCTGATTAGCGTATGGATAGACTGCCGCCTGCCCGATAATACAAGGAGCGTTCATACCGCCGTCTTTAACGCGGAGACCGGAAAGAAGCTCGCGCTTTCGGACTTATTCTTCGACGGCGTTAACTATATACGGTATATCAATGAGAAGATACCGGAAGCCTTGGAACGCGGCGACCCAAGATGGTTTGGCGAAGACCCGCTGATTAAGCGCCGGTTTACGGGTTACCCGAACGATTTTGAAAATTTCTTCCTGCAGGAAAATACCCTGTGCTTCCAACCGGATGACCATGACCCCTTCCTCGGCGATTTATCCACGCAGTTCGGACTTTTTTGGATAGATATCCCGCTGCCGATGGCGTTATCCCCTTACGGCGGCGTGAGTTATCAATTCGAGAAACGAACGAACAAGCAAGGGATTCCCTTCGCGGTTCCGGTGATTGCGGGAAGTTTGGCGGACGAAACAATCAACGCCAAAATACAGGCGTTGGCGGAAAAGCTAACCCAAGAGGCTTTTATAAACCCGGACCCTTACCATTATTACGAGCCGGTTATCCTTATACAGGACGACAAATTAAGCGTCGTACATGAAGGGTTTGACTTGGAAGAATACCCGCGCGTTGACGTAAGCGTAATCACCGGGGAGGATGTGGAGCCCGTTGACGTAAGCCGCCTTGTCGGGCGGAACCCTGAACCGGTTGACTTTTTGCCCGGGGACTGGTGAGCCATTCAGGAAACCGCACCTTGCGCGTTCCGTTGGCTTCAAAACGGAACGCTGTAATCAAGCAGTTTCCTATGAAAAAATGAAAAAATAAAAAATGACGCCAAAGGATTGGCGCCATTGCTGATGGGTTATGGGGAATTAAAGCGTTTTTAATCCGCTTCCGCGAATGAAATGCCCAGGCTCCTCGCTACTCTAATCAGTTCGTGGTTTGGGCTGACGGTTTTGGTTTCGCTTATTTCTCCCGCGCCGATAACCTTTTCTAAGCTTACGTAAGACATTTCCCCGTTTCTCAGGCAGACCATATTGCCAAAGTTTTGATCCTTAATCAACTGAGCCGCCGCTTCGCCATAACGCACGGAAAGCAGCCGGTCAACCGGGGAAGGTTCCCCGCCGCGCTGTATATGACCCAAAACACAGTGACGGACTTCATTTTCAATATTGGCTTTTGCCAAATCCTCGGCTATCTTTCTCGCCACCCCGCCGAGGCGTTTTGCTTCGGGGCTGTCGGCGACAATCATCGCCACGGATTCTTTACCGCCCTTTTCGGCAGCGCCTTCCGTTACGACAACAATCGTAAAATTCTTGCCGATGGCGTTGCGCTGTTCAACTTTTTGAATGATTTTATCCAGGGAATAAGGAATCTCCGGTATCAATATAACATCGGCTGAACCCGCGATTCCCGAGTGCAGCGCAATCCAACCCGCGTTGCGCCCCATCACCTCCACAACGATTACCCGTTGGTGGCTTTCCGCCGTGGTATGCAGGCGGCCTAAATTCTCCACGACGATATTAACCGCGGTGTCAAAACCGAAGGTGGTGTCGGTGGAGCGCAAATCGTTATCAATGGTTTTGGGTATGCCGATAACTTTGATTTCAGGTTCGTTGTGCTCATTTCTTTTACGCGCGAAATCCCGCGCCGAAGTCAGTGTCCCGTCCCCACCAAGCACCACAAGAACCTCTACGCCTTCTTTTTTCATATTTTCAATGGCTATGTCGGATTCGTCTTTATATTCCTTTACGCCGTTCACTTCCACCGGAAATTTAAAAAGATTGTCTTTGTTTGAACTTTTTAGTATCGTACCGCCTTTATGTAAGATGCCGGATGTATTTTCAACCGTTAACGGTATAAAATCGTTATTGTACAATCCGCGATACCCGAACTTATACCCGATTATGTCATAATCCAATTTCATACTGCGGCAAGCGCGTATTAACGTATAAATTACAGCGTTTAAACCCGGCGCGTCGCCCCCCCCGGTGAGGATTCCGATTTTTTTTCTTCCCATACCTGCCTCCTTTGGAATACATTGTATTGCAGAGAAAAAGCGGCGGAGCCGCTTTCTTGAGCCGCCGCGCCCCGCTTACGGTACAAATAAACGGAACGCGGCGGGCATCTAATTTAGCGTGACACTGTGCGGATGTTACAGCTGATCCCTTTTCCGGTAATGCGTGTGCAGCAGTTCGTGGGCTTTTTCCCCGTAAATCTCGCCGAGGAATTCGTCATAAAGCTGCTTGAGTTCCGCATTCTCATGGGACATGCGGACGGTCTTTTCCTCGTCTTCTTTATATAATGCCGCCGCGCGTTTTTTCAGAACCTCAATGTTGTTGCCGTGGTACGGTTGCCCGCCGCCGCCGACGCACCCGTGCGGGCACGCCATAATTTCTATGGCGTGGTATTCCGCCTTGCCGTCGCGGATTTGCGCGAGCAGTTCCCGGGCGTTGCCGAGGCCGTTGGCGATGGCAATCTTGATGGTCTGTCCGCCGACGGTAACTTCCGCCTCGCGTATTCCCTTACTGCCGCGAAGCTGCGTAAAGTTTACGTCAGCAGGGGCTTTCCCGTCAAGCCACGCCGCCGCCGTGCGGGCGACAGCCTCTATAACGCCGCCGGACGTACCGAAAATAACGCTCGCCCCGGTGGATTCCCCCATGACGGAATCGAACTCGCCGTCGGGAAGCTCGGGGAAGCTGATGCCCGTATTGTGTATCATGCGGGCAAGCTCGCGGGTGGAAAGCACGAAGTCTACGTCTTTACCCTGCTGCTGCGCGCCGAGTTCCTCACGCTTGGCTTCAAATTTTTTGGCGAGACACGGCATGATGGAGACGATGACGATTTTAGCCGGGTCGATGCCGAGCTTATTGGCAAGATACGTCTTTGCCACCGCCCCGAACATTTCATGGGGCGACTTGCAGGTAGACGGGATATCGAGCAGCTCGGGGAACTGGTGCTCAATAAACTTCACCCACGCGGGGCAGCAGCTCGTGAGGATGGGAAGCTTACCGCCGTGCTGCAGACGGTGTACAAATTCCGAAGTTTCTTCCAGTACGGTCAGGTCCGCGGCGAAGTCCGTATCGAGCACCCGGTCGAAGCCGATTTGCCTGAGCGCCGTCACCATTTTCCCCGTGACCTGCGAGCCTACCGGCATCCCGAAGGATTCGCCCAACGCCACGCGGATAGCCGGGGCGGTCTGCGCGATAACAAATTTGTCGGGGTCGTTGATAGCCTTCCATACGTCGGCGGTATCGTCCGTCTCCGTAAGCGCGCCCGTGGGGCAGACCGAAACGCACTGGCCGCAGAAGGTGCAAGCCGTGTCGAGCATGGGTAAATCGAAGGCGGTGCCGATAACGGTTTTAAACCCGCGATGCACCGCGGAATACACGCCCACCGACTGCACGTCGTTGCACATGGTTTCACAGCGGCGGCAAAGCACGCATTTCTCGGCGTTACGCACGATGGAGTAGCTCGATTTATCTTTTTCGGTTTGCAAACGCTCGCCTTGATAACTGATTTCGCGTATGCCCATTTCGGCGGCGAGGCTTTGCAACTCGCAGTTAAGGTTCCTCTCGCACACCAAGCAGTCGCTTGGGTGGTTGGAAAGCAGCAGTTCCACCATGGTGCGGCGGGCGCGAACCGCGCGGTGAGAAGCGGTGCGCACCACCATTCCCGGCGAAACCACCGTGGAACATGCCGGAAGCAGATTGCCCCTGCCTTCTATCTCCACCATACACACGCGGCAGGTGCCGACCTTGTTGACCATTTTAATGTCATGCAGATCAAGGTGGCACAAGGTGGGGATGTGCGCGCCTACGGTGCGGGCGGCTTCCAATATCGTGGAACCTTCCGGCACCGACACGTCTATGTTATTGATCTTTAAATCTACCAACTTTATCGCCTCCTTAACCGCGCGTAATAGCGTTGAAGCGGCATTTTTCCATGCACGCGCCGCATTTTATACAACGTTCCTGGTCGATGACATGCACCTTCTTCGCCGCCCCCGAAATACAGTTAACCGGGCAGTTGCGCGCGCACACGGTGCAGCCGGTACATTTATCCTCAACTACCCTATACTCCAGTAAATTGGTGCATACGCCGGCAGGGCAGCGCTTTTCATTGATATGCGCCTCGTATTCGTCGCGGAAATAATTGAGCGTCGAAAGCACCGGGTTGGGCGCGCCGTTCCCGAGCCCGCACAAAGCGGTGTCGCAAATTACGCGGCTTAAGTATTCCAGTTCCGCCATATGTTCTTCCGTGCCTTCGCCGTTGCATATCTTGGTCAGAATCTCAAGCAGCCGCTTGGTTCCGATACGACAGGGCGTACATTTGCCGCAGCTTTCCTCCGCGGTAAACTCGAGGAAGAACTTGGCGATGCTGACCATGCAGTCGTCCTCGTCCATTACGATTAAGCCGCCCGAGCCCATGATGGAGCCAAGCGCCTTTAACGACTCATAATCCACGGGCGTGTCGAGCTTAGACGCGGGGATGCACCCGCCGGAAGGGCCGCCGGTCTGCGCGGCTTTATATTTCTTGCCGTCTTTTACGCCGCCGCCGATTTTTTCCACCACGTCGCGCAGGCGCATACCCATGGGGACTTCGATCAGACCGACGTTGTTGACCTTACCCGCAAGCGCGAAAACTTTCGTGCCGGGGGATTTTTCCGTGCCGAACTGGCGGAACCACTCGGCGCCTTTTAATATAATGGAAGTAATGTTCGCGTAGGTTTCCACGTTGTTGATATTGGTGGGCGCTTTCCAAAGCCCCGCCTGCGCGGGGAACGGCGGCCTGAGACGCGGCTCGCCGCGCCCGCCCTGTACGGAGTTCATCAGCGCGGTTTCCTCGCCGCAGACGAACGCGCCCGCCCCAAGGTACAGCCGGATATGGAAGTTAAAGCCGCTGCCCATGATGTTGTCGCCGAGAAGCCCCATTTCCTCCGCCTGCGCGATAGCGCCGCGCAGCCGTTTAATCGCCAGGGGGTATTCCGCGCGGATATAGACGACGCCTTCATGGGAGCCGATGGCGTAACCGCAGATTGCCATCGCTTCCAATAAGGCGTGGGGGTCGCCTTCCAATACGGAACGGTCCATAAACGCGCCGGGGTCGCCCTCGTCGGCGTTGCACATGACATATTTCACATCGCCGGTTGCCTTTGCCGCCGCCGCCCACTTGAACCCCGTGGGGAAACCCGCGCCGCCGCGCCCGCGAAGGCCGCTC
>JAISWA010000160.1 GCA_031271275.1 Clostridiales bacterium
AATCTTAGGCTTTGCATTCGCGTGTTAGCGCTAAAAAGAGCTAAACTACTTCATTTTTGAAGATTTTAAACCTTTCTTTTTACATTTTTCAGCAACCTGATGATTACAGTCCTGAAGCACTCCCCTTCCTTTGCACATACCCCAAGCGAAGGAACAACTCGGCGAGTGACGTGTGAGCAACGCGAATCAGGAACGAGCGAGTGGATTCCTTCGCGATGAGAGACGTACAAAAAAACGGTGCACTCAGCTTTTAACCACAGCGGCACGTCAAAACGCTGAAAAACGCACAAAAGAAGGCAGGGGGTCAGGTTTTAACGTCCGCGGCACGTCACTTAATCGCCGACAGCTTTATCCCCTGCTCGAAGTATTCCTGCCCGTACAGGAAAATCCACACCGCCGGGGTCATATAAAACACCGACGCGGCGAAGATCAGCCCGATTTCTTCCCGCCCGATTTGCGAAAGGAATACGGAGAGCGGCTCCAGGTTCGCGTCCCGCAGGAAGATCAGCGGCTGTTCCACCATTGCCCAACAGTCGGTAAACACCAGTATCACCAGCGACGCAAGCCCGCCCGCCGAAAGCGGCACCGCGATATGTATAAATTTCCGCCATTGGTTTGCCCCGTCTATCTGCGCCGCCTCAAAAAAGCTGTAGGGTATTCCCTTCATGCTTTGCCGCATGATGAACGCCGCGAACGGGCTGAACCCCCAGGGCAAAATAATCGAAAGGTGCGTGTTTAAAATTTTCAGCCGGTCGGCAATGATATAATTGGAAACCAACGTCGTTTGAAACGGAAGCAGCATGAGTATGATGTAAACGCAGAAAATAATTTCCTTGAACCGGAACTTCCAAACGGTAAACCCGTAAGCCGCCGCCGTGCCCGTGACGATTTGCAGCAATACGATGGGCAGGGTCAGCCGCAGGGAGTTTACGAACATATCCAAATATTCCGGGGTCGTAAAAAACAGCGCGAGGTACTGCTCCGCGGAAACCACCTCCGGTATCAGATGGTATTCCGCGTAATGGGTTTTGCCCTCCATCGTATAATCGAACGCGTCGTATTGGTCGCCGTAGTTCCGCGCGATTTCCCCGGGCTTCATGAACGAGTTGGTCATAATAATCAAAATGGGCGCGATATACACAAGCGCCACAAGGGCGAGGAATACTTTCACAGGCAGCGTTCTGGCTTTTTTCATGTCACCGGTTCACTCCGCATACTCGGACTTTTTGTCTGCTATAAAGAACACCACCACCAACGCCGCAATCAGCAGCGTCACGATAAAGGACGCCGCCGTCAGGTTCTGGTAATTAAGCAGGTTAAACTGATTGTTCATGTAGTGCTGCAGCATGTAAATCTTTTCATTGGGATATGAGCCCGCCAACATATACAGCTCCCGGTAAACTTTGAAGGAATTGATGAACGACATTACAAACATGATGAACAGCGAAGGAACCAGATAAATCAGCGTAATGCGGAAAAACATACGGGATTTTCCCATGCCTTCAATGGAAGCCCACTCGTAATATTCCTTGGGGATGTTCGCCAACCCCGCCAGGGTGAGCACCAAGTTGTAGCCCATGTTCCTCCAAATATACACGCCTACCGCAATCGCGAAGGAATGCTCCGTCTGCAGCCAGTCGGTGGTAACGCCGAGGAACCCGCTGAGCAGCCCGTTGGACATAAACAGGCTTTGGAAAAAGAACGCGGTACAGGCGGACGGGATGATTAGCGGCGACATGAACAGCGTTTTAAGCCAACCGCCGCCGGATAGTTTGAACAGCAGGTTTCCGATTAAAAGGGGAATGATTAAATTCAACGGAATCGCCACCCCGATAAATTTAAGCGTATTCACCGACGCAAGCTTAAACGCGTCGCTGCTTAACAGCTTGATAAAATTTTCCGCCCCGGTGAAGTTCCCGTGGCTGTCGCCGGTGGCGTAACCTAGCGACAGCACGAAGGGAACGAGGAAAAACAGGGAGATTCCGGCCAGACTGGGCACGATGAACAAAAAGGCCGTTCTGTTTTCCGATCTATACATGAGACTACTCCTGCAAATAGGTATTCAATCTGAACTGTAAATTTTCAGCGGCGCGCTCCGCGGTCTGCGACCCGTCAAAAAACTTCTGTATTTCTTCCCCTATAAAGCCTTCGAGGTAAGTGTCCCTGTTTTCCCTGACGGAAAGCCGGGACGCGATATCATTAAAAGCCTCCACATTCTTGTCAAAGTCGTAGTCTTCCGGCGCGTAGCCTTCCGCCGCCGAGCTTTCGTATAGGAAGCGGGACAACGCCGCCATGCCTTTTTTGTTGACGGAAGCGTACATCAGCTCCGGGGAGGACTGCATTTCTTCCGACAGTAAAAACCGGATGAAATCCGCCGCCAGTTCCGGGTTTTGGGTGTTGGCGTTGATAGCGGGCTCCAACCACATGGTAGAGAAAACGCCCTGCCCGCTTTCGTTGGCGTTCAGAAAGAAACCGTCATAGGAATGAATGCCCGCGCTCGACATGGCGGGGCCGTATAGGGAATATTGGCTGAGCACGGAATCCTCGCCCTGCTCCGCGTACTGGAACTGCCCTTCCCGCGCCTGAATGTCCAACAGCATTCTGATAAATTTCTCGTTATTCACGTCCGCCGTGTTGTTAAGCAAATCAATGTATTCCGCGAAATCAAGGCTAAACGTTTCCGACGCTATCTGCGCGGGGTCCATTCCGTGGGTGCCGCCGTCGATTACCTTGGCGTCCGGGTATTTGTCCGCAATCGCGATCAAATCCGTCAGCGCCTTGTCTTCGGCGGGTTCCTTGCCCACGTAAGCGTCGTGCAATTTGTACGCCGTGAAATGAAAGCACATGGGAACCACGTACCGCTTGCCGTTGTACAAATACGCGTCCATTACGCCCATGTGGTATTCCTCCGGCGTAAGGTCAAGGAATTCGTTTAAATCTAGCAGCGCGCCCCTGTCCGCCAGTTTATCCCAGGATATGCGGGACACGTCGATGATATCCTCCCCGCCGCCGCTCATCAGCTCGGTGTTGATAATCTGCGAATATTTTTCCATGTCCCGGTCCGCCGCGTAGGAGGAAACGATGTTTATTTTCGTTCCGCTGTGGCTTTCCTCGTATTTTCTGGCAGCGAGGGTTAAAAACTCGCTTTCGAAAATGGTGGTGACGGAAATTTCACCGATGGGGGCGGACCCCGCGGCGGTTGGCGCAATCGCATCCAAATCGGCGGCAGAACCGGTAGTTTCCGGCGCGGTAACGGAATTAACCGCGCTCGCCGTCGCCTCGGTTGAAGTTTCCGTTACGGCGGAAGTCCTCGCGTCCGTCGCCGTAACGCCTTGCGCGGCGGGGGCGCAGCCCGGCAGCGCGAACGCCGCGCAAAGCAGCCCGGGCAGTAAAACTTTTCTCAGGAATTTTTTCATAGAATCCTCCTAAAATGAAATGAATTGCGTTGATATACCCACTTGAAACGTCTACAGTCTAACCTTTTCACAAGTTTACTCCTGCAAATACAGGGTCAGCTTCGACTGCAAATTCTGCGCGGCCTGTTCCGCGCTTGTCTCCCCGCCGAAGTACCGCTCCATTTCCGCTCTGACGAAATACTGTATCTGCCGGTCGTTATAATCCGTATGGGTAAGCCGGTTGGCGAGCTTTTCAAACGCGGCGATATTTTTTTCAAGGTCGAACCCTTCCGGTATAAAAATCCCCGAATTCCGATAACTTTCATAGTTCAGCCGCGCCATTTCGGCGGCGGCTTTTTTGTTTACCGGTGAGAAAAACATTATTTCCGGCGAGGTTTGCATTTCGTCGGAGAGCAAGAAGGTTATAAATTCGGCGGCAAGCGCCTTGTGCTGACTGTTGGCGTTTATGGCGGGCATAAAGTTTAACAGCCCGTTTGCGCCTATCCGGTTTTGACCGCCGCTGCCGGAAATAAAAAACATTCCCGTGTAATCAATCACGCCGAGGGAGCTTTCCAACGGCGAATAGGCTTGAAAGATGGTAATCAACCCGTTGAGGCTGCCAACCCTATCCCCGGGGTAAAGCTTGCCCGCGTTGTGCAGCGCCTGTACACTTTTAAGCAGCGACACAAACGTCTCGTTGTTAACGTCCGCTTTTTTGTTTTCCATGTCGATAAAATCTTTGAAATACACATTAAAAACATGGGCGGCTATATTGATTTGGTCGAATTTATTGTGGCGCTCGGTGCCGTAATTGAAAAGCGGCGTGTCCAAATTGTCCGCAAGGGCGAACAGTTCGTCCATGCTTAAATCCGTCGGCGGTTCCGCGCCTATAAAGTTGTTCCTGTCAAAGTCCGCGTCCCGTATAGCCACGTCAAAGGAAAAACATAACGGAACCGTATAGCGTTTGCCCTTGTACAGGAACGCGTCCAGTACGTTTTGGTAATACGCGCCTTCCGGGAAAGTCAAATATTCGTTTAAATCCGCGAGTTTTCCCCTGTCCGCCAACTTCGACCAGGTGATTTCCCCGACGCTGATAATGTCCTCCCCGCCGCCGCTTATCAGCGCGGTGTTTACCTGTTGGGAGTACCTTTGCACGTCGTTCTCATACGCCATCCCGTTAATTTCGCTGCTGTCTTTGAACAGCGGAACAATATCGACGTTGACCCCGGCATGGCTTTCCTCAAACTTTCGCGCGGCGGCGTTTAGCACTTCGTTTTCAACGAATACGGAAATCGTCAGCGTTTTCCCAGCGGCGTTTTCATTTGCGTATGCCGCGCCGCCAAAAGGCGTCCAGACCGCGCATACCGCCGCCGTCAGCAACAGCGCCCTTTTAAAAAACTTTTTCATGTCGTCCTCCGGTCTTCCAAAATAAAATACCCGTCCTTGCAGCGGGAATTTTACCGGGCAGGGGCGGGCGGGTATTTAATTCTTTGTTATTAATTTCCTAAGGAAATATGAAGATATTGTGATTGTTTTGTTTTTATGATTCGGCGGTTTCCGGTTATACTGCATTCAACATAATAGACTCACTGCTTCCATACATTTTGGGCATTGGTATCTGCATTCCCATTTCTGCCATAACTTCTAATTGTAATTGTACCGCTACCTGTATTTCTTTTATTGCTTCTTCCATCGTACTGCCATGTGCCATACATCCTTTTAATTCCGGTACGCTCGCAACGTATATTTTATCCGATTTATCATATTGAATTACTACTGAATACTGCATTGTACATACCTCCAAACTATAAATTATATTCCTTTATGATATTGCGTAATTGCTTTACTTGATATTCCTTTGCTTTGTTTCCGTCCGGCTGAATGTTCATGTACTCCTTTATTCCTTCGTGAAAATAAATCGCATGGGAACCATTCTGCCTTTTAAAATCGAATTTTAAATCAGTTATTAGATTAGTAAAATCGGCAAAACGAATATTATTATCTGCCCTGCCGCTTTTGACCGCATTATAAACGTTCTCATTCATAAATCAATCTTCCTATCCTAATTCATATCTTACATTTTCTCATTTAATCGGCAGCTCCACCGTAAACACGGTAGACTTCCCGTCGCTTTCGGCGTAAATCTTCCCGCCGTGCGCCAACACGATTTCCTTCGCGATGGCAAGCCCAAGCCCCGCGCCCCCCGTACTGCTTGAGCGCGCGGTGTCAAGCCGGTAAAATTTTTCGAATATGGATTCCAACCTGTCC
>JAISWA010000172.1 GCA_031271275.1 Clostridiales bacterium
GTTAAACGCGGGGCGCGGGAATTGGTTTTGGTCGCTCAGGACACGGCGCTGTACGGCGTAGATTTATACGGGCGGCCCCGATTGCATGAATTGCTCGACGAAATAGCGGCGATTGACGAATTGGTATGGGCGCGGGTTATGTACGCGTACCCCGAGCATATTACGCCGGAAACGGTTGAATCTATTGCGCGAAACGAAAAAATATGCAATTATCTGGACATTCCCGTTCAACACAGCCACGACGCGGTATTAAAGCGTATGGGGCGCAAAAGCAACGCGCAGGGGCTGCGGGGCGTTATCGGCGAACTGCGCAATAAAATCCCCGGCATATCGTTGCGCACTACGTTGATAGTGGGGTTCCCCGGCGAGACGGAAGAAGAATTTGAGCATCTGCGGGCGTTCGTACAGGAAACGCAATTTGAAAGACTGGGCGTATTCGAATATTCCCGGGAGGAAGACACACCCGCCGCAAAAATGAAGTACCGCGTTAAAGTCGGCGTAAAGCGTGAGCGGCGCGACGCGTTAATGCGTTTGCAGCAGGAAATCCACAGGGAGAAGCAGCGCGCGCTAACCGGTCAGGATTTGCGCGTGATGGTGGACGAAGCGGAGGGCGGAGACGGCGTATTTTTATGCCGGGGGCGCAGTTACCGCGACGCCTATGAAACAGACGCTATCGTTTCTTTTACGGCGAAGGGTTTACTTTCCCCGGGCGACGTCGCAAACGTAAGAATTACCGGTTATGACGATTATGATTTAAGCGGCTTTGCCCTTGAATGAGGTTGCTGTTTATGAATCTTCCCAATAGAATCACACTGTTCCGTGTTTTTATGATTCCCGTCTTTTTAATATTCTATCTTTCTGACCCGCTTTATGAATCTTATGGAAAACTCATCGCGCTGATTATTTTTATAATCGCCTCGGCTTCCGACGCGTTGGACGGGCATATCGCGCGAAAATACAATCTTGTCACCAATTTCGGGAAATTGATGGACCCCCTCGCCGATAAGTTACTGGTCGCGGCGGCGTTGGTGGCGCTCACCTCCCGCGGGGTTTTACCGGCGTGGGTCACCGTTTTGATTATTTCAAGGGAATTTGTCATAACCGGGCTGCGTCAGCTTGCGTTGGAACAGAATATCGTCATAGCCGCGTCGTTTTGGGCAAAGCTTAAAACCGTCAGCCAAATGATTATGATTGTTTACCTGCTCGCGGCGTTCCCGGAAAGTCAAATCACCGTTATTATAAAATGGCTTCTGATTATCATAACCGCAGCGCTGACCGTTTTGTCCGCGGTGGAATACACGGTAAAGAACAAAGGAGTATTGAAATGAATACTACCGCCGAAATCCTCGCTGTCGGAACGGAACTGCTTCTGGGGGATATTGTAAATACCAACGCGCAGTTTATTTCCCGCGAACTGGCGAAACTGGGCATCAATGTTTACAGGCATACGGTGGTTGGCGACAACCCCGCGCGGCTCAAGGCGGCCTATGCCCGCGCCTTTGAAAAAGCCGACGTCGTGATTGCCACGGGCGGGCTCGGTCCTACCGGGGACGATATCACCAAGGAAATCGCCGCGGAGTATTTCGGCTTGCCGTTGGTGTTTCACGAAGAATCCTGGAACGCGATACAAGCCCGCTTCGCCGGTATGCGCGCGGGGGTGCCCTCCGCCAACAGGAAACAGGCGCTGATACCGGAGGGCTGCACCGTTTTCCCCAACGCCAACGGGACCGCCCCGGGCGCGTGCATTGAAAGCGGAGACGGGAAGGCGCTCCTACTGCTGCCCGGTCCCCCCAATGAAATGGAACCGATGTTTTTGGAATACGCGGTTCCTTTTTTGTGTACAAAATCGTCGTCGGTTTTTGTTTCGAGGACGCTCAAAACCTGCGGCGTGGGGGAGAGCCGGGCGGAGGAAATTTTAAAGGACATTATCGCCGCGCAGTCAAACCCCACCGTAGCGCCTTACGCGAAGATGTCGGAAGTCTGGCTGCGCGTCACCGCCTCCGCGCCGGACGGGCAAACCGCCCGCGCGCTGATAGCGCCCGTGGCGGCCGCCATTTACGACCGCCTCGGCGAAAATATTTACGGCGAAGACGACGATTCGTTGGAGGGTATCGTAATTAAACGGCTGCGGGAAAACAATCTTACGCTTGCCCCGGCGGAGTCCTGCACGGGCGGGCTGCTTTCGGCGGCGCTCGTCAATGTTCCGGGCGCTTCGGAAGTATTTAAGGAAGGGTTGGTTACCTATTCCAACGAAGCTAAAATAAAAAGCCTCGGCGTAAGGGAAGCCACATTGTCCGCCCACGGGGCGGTAAGCGAACAAACCGCAGCCGAGATGGCGGAAGGCGCGGCAAGAAGCGCGGGCGCTTCCGTCGGGGTTTCCACTACGGGGATAGCCGGCCCGGGAGGAGGCACGCCGGAGAAACCCGTGGGGCTTGTATATGTGGGGCTGTATGTGAAAGACCGGGGCGTAACCGTGAAGGAATTGCGGTTAACAGGCGACCGGCAGAGAATACGGCACAGAGCGGTCATCAGCGCGTTGGATTTTTTAAGAAGGGAATTGTTTATTTTAAATTAAAGGAGCGTCAGTATGCCCAAGAAAGAGGAGAAAGCACCAAAGAAAAAGACAAAAGACACTGCCGCGCAGCAGAACCCCCGCACGGCAAAGGAAGAAGCGCTTTCCAACGCCCTTGCCAATATTGAGAAGCAATTCGGCAAAGGCGCGGTCATCCGCATGGGCGACCGGGAACATGTGGAGCAAATACCCGTTGTGACGACGGGCATACTTTCCATCGACCTGGCGCTTGGCGTCGGCGGCGTTCCCAAGGGGCGCATCGTTGAAATTTACGGCCCGGAATCTTCGGGCAAGACCACCCTCGCGCTGCACATCGTATCTGAGACGCAAAAGTTGGGGGGCATTGCGGGGTACGTTGACGCGGAGCACGCCCTCGACCCGGTTTACGCGAAAAAACTGGGCGTAAACATCGACGATTTATATATTTCACAACCCGACGACGGGGAGCAGGCGTTGGAAATCTGCGAAGCGATGGTGCGTTCCGGCGCGATTGAGGTAGTAGTGGTGGATTCGGTGGCGGCGTTGGTCCCCCGGGCGGAAATCGAAGGCGAAATGGGCACGAGCCACATGGGCGTACAGGCAAGGCTTATGTCTCAGGCATTGCGCAAGCTGACCGG
>JAISWA010000217.1 GCA_031271275.1 Clostridiales bacterium
GACCGTAGACCGCCTCGCCAACTTTAACGTGTCGTTCCGGTGGGAGGGCAAGCAGCTTATCACCAACTATAATATCGTAAAAACCTCCTGGCGGGATATCATCACCACCGAAGCGGGGACTTTTACCCTCGACCCCACCCTTTCAAGCGGCACCATCACCATTATCGAGGACAGGACGCCCGGGGTGAACTATTACCGGGGGGATTTTTCCTGGACGCTGGTTTACTTGAACGGCGACGCGAGAACCACCGTGGACCAGTCCGGCTCTTTCTACGGCTACGACTGCCCCTGGTCAAGCACCGAAACCCACCGCATGAGCGTCAGCGTGATGAACGATGACTGGGGGCTGCAATACGAAATCCGCCCCAGTGTCACGGTCAATAAAGTGCTGCAGTACACCCGGAACGAGCCCACCGCCATCAGTTTCGAGGGCAATTACAAGGAAGTGCTGCAGAATATCGCCGGTTTAAAATATGATATCTATGTCAAGCCCATCACCTCCTGGGACGAACCCGACGCCGGGGAAGCGAGCATCCAACGGGAAAACACCTTCGAGCAGCTTCCGGAACCGGACTTGTCTTTCATGCGGGGCAACGCGGCGGAGGACGACATCCGCAAGCTGTTCGCCATGAAAATTTTGGACGGCGACCCCTATTACTACATGCCCTCCCAGGCCATTACCCGGGGCCAGTTTTACACCGCGCTGGCGAAGACCATTAAGCTTCCCATACAAAGCGCGGAGGAAAGCCGCACGCCGAGCACCGCGTACCTGTTTAACGACGTGGATTCCACCATGCCGGAGTACCCGTATATCATGGCGATTGTGAACGCCGGTATCGCTTACGGCAGGGACACCGGCGACTTTGGCTTCGAGGAGCCCATTCAGCGGCAGGAAGCCTTTGTGGTTTTGGTGCGCGCGCTCGGGCTGACCAACCTCGGGCTTAACCCCACCGCCGCCACTTTCTTCTCGGACGACGCGCAGATTGCGGACTGGGCAAAGCGGGAAATTTCCGTCGCGCTGCAGCTCGGGCTTATCGCCCCCGACAGCGAGGGCCGCGTCATGCCGGAGGCGTATATCACCAAGGGCGAAGCCGCCGCGCTGTTCAACACCTTCATCGAATACATGCGCAACGTTTTAGTCAGCGACTACGCCGAGCATATCGTAAATATCGCAAAATAAATCTATTTGAACGGGGGAAGCCTGTGGTTAAAAAATTTTTACCGCGCTTAGCACCTGTTTTAATCGCGGCGCTCCTGTTCGTTTACAGCCCGCCCGCGGCGGTGTATGCGGAATCGGCGGAAGCAAGCGAAGCGCAGGGCGAATCCGCGTTGGTTTCCGACGCGGAAAAGGTGGAAAAAGCCGGCGACTACATCACCCAACTGATGAACATGATACTCGACCTGTACGCGGGCGACCCCGTCACGCCGGAGCAAATGTACGAGGCGGCGCTGTACGGGATTTCCAACACACTGGACGATTACAGCGAGTATATGAGCGAGGAGGAAATTTTCGCCTTTACGGACGCCCTTTCGGATAAAATCACCGGCATCGGGGTCATGATACAAAACGACAGGGAAGGCAATGCCCGCGTCAACTATGTGCTGCCCGACTCGCCCGCGTTGGAAGCGGGAATCCGCCGGGGGGATATCATCGTGTCCGTCAACGGGCAGTCCACCCTCGGCATGGGCGTCAGTGAAATAACCGACATGATAACCGACCCGGGTATTACCGCCGTGACGGTGGGCATTCTGCGCGAAGCGGAAACGCTTGATTTTGAAATGGAAAAACGCGAGCTGACCTCCGTTTCCCTCTACACCGACGATATCGAGAGCATACTGGGGCAGGCGTATGCCGGGCCGTCCAAGTACATAAAATACGTGAGCGTGAACAGCGTCAGCGTAAATACGGCGGAGGATTTGGAGGCGGCGATTATCGCCGCCAAAAAAGAAAATATCAGTCGCCTGATATTGGATTTGCGGGGGAATTCGGGCGGCTACCTCGACGTGGTAATAGACATGTGCAATCTGTTGGTACCCGAGGGGCCGGTTTTCTACACGGTGGACAGCAAAGGCAACCGGGAAACCTTCAGTTCGTCCCTGAGCATTCAGCCTTTTGAAAAAATTATTATTTTGGCGGACGGCGGCACCGCTTCGGCGGCGGAGCTGTTCGCCGCCGCCATGCAGGATTCCGGCGCGGCTACCGTAATAGGCGAAACCACTTTCGGCAAGGGCTTGATACAAACCGTTTTCAATTTATCCAGCGGCGGCGCGCTAAAGCTCACCACCGAGAAATACCTTCGCCGCAGCGGCGGGGAAGTGAACGGCATCGGCGTTATTCCGGATATCGAATTGAAGATGTCGCCGGACGAATACAACACCGCCCAAGACGCGGCGCTGATTAAGGCGGTGGAACTGCTAAGCGGGGCATAAAAAAAAGAAAAAATTCCCTGCGATATTTTTTAACGACCGGGTCATAATAATGTCAGGCAGAAAACGACGAATGTTTGACACAGCCGTCCAGTATGCCTGAAACCTCGCTTGAATAACTGCGAGAACGAACCTCGTTAAGCCGCGAGGTCGCTAAAATAAAAAAGGTACGCTTTAAAAAGACAGCTCCCTGTAAACGGGGGGCTGTCTTTAATTATGCGGGGAATGCACCCTTATCCGTGAATTTAATATGTTGTTATGAGTATAAATTAAACGGGGGTATGCCCTATGGCCACAATCAGCCTGTGCATGATCGTAAAAAACGAGGAGGAAGTCTTGAAGCGATGCCTGGACAGCGTCTACAGGGCGGTGGACGAGGTAATCATCGTCGATACCGGCTCCACGGACAAAACCAAGACCGTCGCGAGACAGTTTACAAGCAAGGTTTACGATTTCGAATGGGTCAACGATTTTTCCGCCGCGCGCAACGAAGCGTTTTCCAAGGCGACGATGGACTACCAGATGTGGCTTGACGCGGACGACGTGCTGCCGCCCCAATCAATGGAGGCGCTGTTGGCGCTGAAAGAAAAGCTCACGCCGGAAACGGACATCGTGACCATGAAATATATCACCCATTTCGACGGCGACGGGAACCCCATATTGATGTCCACCCGGGAGCGACTGCTGCGCCGGGAAAAAAACTACCAATGGATAGACCCCATCCACGAGTGCATACCGCTGATTGGCGCCGTCATGTACACCGACATAGAAATCCACCACCGGAAGCCGCCGCGGGCGGTAAGCGCCTCCACCCGCAACATCGACATCTATACCGCGATAGAGGTAAGCGG
>JAISWA010000016.1 GCA_031271275.1 Clostridiales bacterium
AAGTATTCCACAATCGTTGCTTCGGCATATTCGTATGTTTTGTCGGTGAAGCAAAGCAAGCCGCTTTTTTCTTCCGCGTGTTTGCCCTGTATGGCGCCGTGGATAAACAGCACCTGCTGCCCGTCTATTACCATGTGCCGCCCTACAAGCAGCGCGATACGCTCGTCGTACCCCGCGGCCTCCGCATACTGGAACAAATAGGTACAGACATAATCCTCCATGTAAATGCGCAGACCTTCGCCAATGCTGCCGATTTGCTTGATGTTCGTCGGCAATGTCATTTCACTCATACCCTGCCCCTTCAAACGCTTTATGGCTCATCCTACCATTTGAAAGGACAGGTTTATGGAAGAATATGTCATCTAACCCGCATATTTTTGCGCCATATTTTTTAAATATCCGACAAAAGAAACCGGTGCGGGGGCGAGGCGGTATGTTATACTTTTTTCCAATGTTTATATTCACAGCGCGCGGGTAAATAATTAAAATTATCAATAATAGAAAAATAGAAACGAGGTAACCTATATGCGCGAGTTTTATGAGTCCCACCGGGACGCGGTGGATAAAGCGGTGTTCTTCCTGCTTGTGGTCGTGTCGGTCTATGTGTTTTTTAACTATCTTTTCCGGTATGTGGCGCCGTTTTTCTTCGGGCTGATTGTTTCGCTGATGATGGAACCCGTAATACGCCTGCTGATGAAACGCGTAAAATTCAAGCGCGGGCTTGCGGCAATCCTGTGCCTGCTGCTGTTTATGTTCGCGGTGGGCAGCATCGGCACGCTGATTGTCTCCAACGTTTCACGGCAAGTCGGCGCGTTGGTGGAGAACGCGCCCGCGTACATCGACGAAATCAACGACAAGCTGGACGACGCGAACAACTCCCTCTGGGACTGGATGGATAAGCTTCCCCCTTCCTTGCAGTTCGAGTATACGGATATTAAGGACACGCTGATTAACGGGCTGGCGGGGGTGTTCGGCGACGGCTTCCGCAGCCAGTCTTGGCGGCTTGTCTCAAACGTGCCCGACTTCTTGGTCGGGGTCATACTGATGATGGTCTCCGCCTTCTTTTTCATGAAAGACCGGGCGCTGATATTCGCGGCGGCTTCCCGCGTCTGCCCCCCGTGGCTCGCACGGAACCTGCGCCTTATGCGGCGGGGGCTTTCCCGCGCGGTGGGCGGGTATTTCAAGGCGCAGTTCATTTTAATGTCCATCGTGGGGACCATCAGCATCGCGGCGCTGCTCATCATGCGCAACCCTTACGCGCTGCTCATCGGGCTGATTATGGCAATGGTAGACTTCCTCCCCTTCCTCGGCAGCGGCACGATACTCATCCCCTGGGCGCTGTTCAATCTGGTGACGGGGCAGTTCCACCTCGCCATCGGGCTGTTGGTGCTGTACGGAATACTGATTATCACCCGGCAGGTGATGGAGCCTAAGATACTGGGCGAGCAGATAGGCATTCACCCCCTGCTTACGCTCATAACCATGTACGCGGGGTTCAGGGTGTTCGGCATACCCGGCATCATCATCGGGCCGTCCCTTGTAATCATCGGCAAAGCCGTATTGGAAGCGGAACGCCTCGGCGACGCGCCTCCCCCGTCCCCGCCGCCAAGGGCGGAAAGAATACGGAAATTCCGGAAAAACAAATAGCGGCGCAAGAGCCTGTCTAACATCTCGCAAAAAAGACGGCAAGCGAAGATGGTAGACAGGCTCTACAGGAGGCTCCCATGTACGAAACCGAAACGAAACGCGAGCGCTTTATACTGGTCGCGGTGGCAACCCTTAACACGCCGGATTTTGACGACGGCGAAATCCCGCCGGAACTTTCCGAGCTGACGCTGCTTACGGAAACCTCCGGCGGGGAAGCGGCAGGCTATATCACGCAAAAACGGGAAGCCGCGCACCCGGGCCACTACCTCGGCAAGGGCAAGCTCGACGAGCTGAAGGCGCTTATCGCCGCGACAAACGCCGACGGCGTCATAACCGACGACGAGCTGACCCCGGCGCAGCAGCGGAAGCTGTCCGCGCTGTTACAGGTAAAAATCCTCGACCGGACGATGGTTATCCTCGACATATTCGCGGGGCGGGCGGTGTCCGCCGAGGGCAAGGCGCAGGTGGAGCTGGCGCAGTTACGGTACCGGCTTTCCCATTTGACTGGGCTTGGGGCGCAGTTGTCGCGGCAGGCGGGGGGCGGCGGCTTCCACGGCGGCGGCATCGGCACCCGCGGCCCCGGCGAAAAGAAACTGGAAACCGACCGGCGGCACATCCGCAGCCGTATCGACCAACTCAACCGCGAGCTTAAAGAAATACGCGAAAACCGCGCCGTGCTAAGGGGAAGGCGCGAGCGGGCGGGCGTACCGGTAATTGCCATAGTGGGTTACACCAACGCGGGCAAATCCACCCTGATGAACGCGCTGACCTCCGCGGGCGTACCGGCGGAAGACAAGCTTTTCGCCACCCTCGACACCGCCACCCGCAGGCTGACGCTGCCCGGGGGCACGGAAGCGCTTCTGACCGACACGGTGGGGTTCATCCACAAGCTGCCCCACCATTTGATACGGGCGTTCCGCGCCACGTTGGAGGAAGTGAATTTCTCCGACCTGCTGCTGCATGTGGTGGATTACGCGAACCCCGCGTACCCCGCGCAAATGGAAGTGGCGTATGGTTTGCTGCAATCCCTGAAATGTTTGGACAAGCCGCTTATTACGGCGTTTAACAAAATGGACGCGGCGGGGCGCGCGCAGGGCGAAGCCCCCCCGAAGGACGAACGCGCCAACGCGAGCATCCCCATCAGCGCCCGCGCCGGCGAAAACATTCCGGCGCTGCTTTCCGCGTTAGAGACGGCGATACACGCCATGCGCGGGAAATTTACCGTCCTTATCCCCTATAACGAAGGGCAGTGGGTCAGCCTGATACACGGCAAATGCGAGGTGCTTTCCGAAACGCACACGGAAAGCGGCACGCGCATGGAAGTCTTTGCCGACGCCGAAACCGCCGGAAGGCTTGGGAGGTTTATACAAAATGAAAAAGATTGACATGCTGATAAAGGCTATTTCTAATTTTATCTTCGTGGAAAACGCGCCGCAAAAAAGCGACGTCATCTTCCTCCCCGGCAGCGACCACGCCTCCCTTCCCGAGAAGGCGGCGGAGCTGTACCGGGAAGGTTACGCGCCGCTGCTCTTGCCCTCGGGGCGCTATTACATAAACCACGGCAAATTCGCGGGGGTGCGCGACAAGCCCGGGGCGTATACCGGGGCTTATGAAACGGAATGCGATTTCTTCACCGACGTACTGCTGCAGAACGGCGTCCCCTGGGACGCTATTTTGCAGGAGGACGAAGCCACCTACACCAAGGAGAACGCCGTGTTTTCACGCAAGATAACCGACGGGCTGGGGCTTAAGATAAAACGCGCGATAATTTGCTGCAAACCGTTCCACGCGCGGCGGTGCCTGATGTATTATCAGCTTTCGTACCCCAAAACGAAGCTGCTGATTGTCCCCGCCCCGTCGTTTGACGTGGACAAAACCAACTGGCATACGACCCCCTTCGGCATAGACCGGGTGATGGGCGAACTGACCCGCTGCGGGGGGCAGTTCGCGGCGGAGTTTAAGGCGTGCTACAAATGAGAAAGAAAGTTTTTTAGTCATTGACATTATTGATAACTTTAGTGCATAATATGCCCGTTGAAGGGAATGTTAAAGATGTACGAAGTGATTTTTTATCAGGATGCCGCGGGGAATCAACCAGTAAAAGAGCATTTGATTGAATTATCCAGACAAACCGACAAAAACAGCCGATTGAACCACAATAAAATAAGTGATTATATAACCCTCTTGAAAAAACACGGATTAGCGTTGAGAAAACCTGTTATTGATTCGTTAGGCGATGGTTTATGGGAATTAAGACCGTTAAAGAATCGCGTATTATTTTTTATGAATGCCGGTAACGAATTTATTTTACTTCATCATTTTATAAAGAAAACACGGAAAACGCCGAAATCCGAAAAAGAAACGGCAAGAAGGCGTATGAAAGATTTTATTGAAAGGAGCAAAAAACATGAGTAGCCCAATATCACCGCGAGGGCAAACATGGGAAGAAGTAAGGGCGGAACTCTACACGCCGGAAGAAATTAAGGAAAGCGATATTAGGGTGGCTGTCATGAGCGAACTGATAAAAGCCCGGAACGAGCGCGGCATATCACAACGGGAGCTTGAAAAATTAAGCGGCGTTAAGCAACCGGTTATAAGCCGTATGGAAGCCGGAGCAACCAGCCCGCATTTTGACACGGTGGTTAAAGTGTTAATGGCACTGGGCAAGACCATTGAGATAGTGCCATTGCCAAAATCAAATTAACCGGCAGCCCGCTTACGCCGCCGCTCCCCTGCGGCAATTAATATAACCCCCGCCCGGCGTTACGGGCGGTTTTTTTTTGCCCTTTTGCGCCGGGGGAAACCGTTTTAAATAATTTAAGCGAAATTAAAATTAGTTGCAATATCCATCGTTTAAAATGAAAAAATAATTAAAAAAAGGTATTGCGCAATTAATTTTTTGTGGTATAATAGGGTCAATTACTTAAGTGAATTAAGTAATTAAAATAAAATTTCAGGAGGTAGTGCCATGAAACTGAACACGCTGTGCAAGACGCTCGCCGTATTCCTGTTGACGGCGTTATTTTTGACGGGGGGGGGGGTAATAACTGGGAATAAAGTTTACGCGGCGGGGGATGAAACCCGCGATATTACCGTGGAACTTTATACGGCGGAAAGCCTCGACGAAATAGGGAACGCTTCGCTTTCCAATTTCGAAGGGGCGGTTTTTACGTTGCAAAGAACAGGCGACGACGCGATCCTTCAAACGGTGCAGACGGACGCGTCGGGCAAGGCGGTTTTAGAGGACGTCGTCTTTAAAGCGGATGAATTGGGCCGCATAATAGATGTTCAAGCTTTTACACTGAAGCAGGTGAGCGCCCCCGCCGGCTACAGCCCCATAGGCGCGGGAATAAAGTTTGGATATAACCAACCGGGTCAGTTGGACGCTGTAATCAACTTCGCGTATACAGAGTTCGCGGTCGGAATTGATGACGATACCGTCAGGGTCGTTAACGTAAAGCAGCCAAGCACCACCACCGTGAGGCTGTACTACGGCTTGAATTTGGCCTCAGCGTCAGGCGGATATGGAGCGGGCCTTGCCTTTGATTTGTATAAAAAATCAGGGGACGGTTGGGAGAAAGCTATTCCAGATATTCAGGTTGCGTTTCATAAATTGGACGACATGAATATGGGCGGCCACTACGCTGATTTGGAGATAAGCGAAAGCGGCGACTATCGCCTGTATCAGCAAAAGACGACCACGAGCGACCGGTATAATATGCTCTTTGATTTTTTGATTTGCGAGTGGGAAGTCGATTTGGATCAGCCTGTTGATAAGGTGA
>JAISWA010000061.1 GCA_031271275.1 Clostridiales bacterium
ATGGCGCAACGGAAGGAGGTGGCAACGTGAGGGAAAGAGCTAAACATTTTGGCGATTATATAAAGGAAAAGAGACGGAACCACCCGGAAGAATTTACAATTACGCAGGTAGCGGAGCATTTGAATGTTTCGAGGACTTTTTATTGTGATGTTGAAAATAGGCGGAGAGGTCCGTTCGACGGTAAGCGTCTGGAAATGCTGGCGGCTTTTCTCGACCTTTCGGAAGAAGATACGGCAATGATGTATGACCTTGCCAGCGATTATAAAGGAGTTCTTCCCTATGATGTGCAGGACACGCTATTGAACGGCGAAGTCGGGGAACTTGCTTTGACCGCGCTCCGGCTATCGAAAGGCACTCATGAAAAAGAAGCGCCTTGGAAACAACTAATACGCGAACTGGAAGCAAATAAGGCAAACAGTAAGCGTGACAGCAAGAGGGACGAGAGGAAGAACTAATGTTAGAATTTATACCGCGAAGGGTGAGTTTTGAGGACAATAGGACTCCGGTTATGTCCGACCGTGAAATAGACGAATTTGCTTATGCCGTTCTCAAAGACTATAAACCTGATCTTTTGAAAAGGCCTGGTGAAATAGACTATGAGAATTTTTTAGAGCAGTATCTGAAAGCGTGGGTGGAGTTTCATGACATTTACAGTAACGACCCGGATTTCCCCATTCTTGCGCTTACCACTTTTACAGACGGCGAAGTTAATATTTTTGATAGTGAAAACGAATGTGTGTCGAGCATTTTTATGCCGGCGCGCACGATTGTTCTTGATAATTCTATCGCGGATTCGGCCATAGCCGGAATGATAAGGTTTTCCGCGCTCCATGAAGCAGGTCACTTGATGTTGCATTGGCGTGTTTTTGTGGACGAATACGGTGAACCGTATACAAGGACAAACGATACCGCGTCTGTCATTGCAGCCTGCCGCCGCGATAACATAGAAAACAGTATCCGCGGTAAAAAGCAACGAACCGCCGCCGATTGGCGGGAACACCAAGCCGATTATTTCGCTGCCGCCGTCGCCATGCCGACTTGTACCTTTCGCCCATTTGTAAACAAGATATTGCGTAAAAACGGTTATTACAAGGGTCAAATACAGCTTGGATGCGATTCTTATTTGGATATTTTGGCTGACGACCTTATACCCGAATTTATATCGGAAACCTACGGCGTATCTAAGCGCGCGGCGCGGATAAAGCTCCGCAAAGCTGGATTTGTTACAGGAGGCAGCGTGTCGGGCCAGGCATGGCATAAATAGTAATAAAAACATCCTTAATCGCAAAAGGGAACCTATCGGGTAATCTGTCTGCGGATTTCTCTCTTGCGGTTTTTTATTCCCGCATTGTACCCTGCATAGCGTATTTAATTTATGGCTTTATCAAAGGAGCAGATGTGACAAATGGTTGAACTTATCACGGTGTACTCGCCGACCAAAATTCCGTTCATAACTTACGAGGCGCTGGATGAGTATGCCACGTCTGTCGTAGCCGACTTCGCACCGCAGCGATTGAAAGAGCCCGCGCCGCATGATGTTTTCGGATTTATCCGGGACTACCTCGGTTTAAACGTAGTCTACTATAAACTTCCCCACGAAAAGCAAGTAATCGGCTTTACCGCGTTTCACGGCGGTGTTATCCATGTGGTGAACGAGCGGACAAGCCTTATCGAAACCGCGCCTGTCAGCGGCGGTACGGTTATCATTGATAAATCGCTGACGGAGGAACGCAACGTGCGGCGGCTGCGGTTTACGGCTACGCATGAAGGTTCCCATTGGCTGCTCCACAGGAAAGCCTTTGAAAACGACAATCCTTCCGGCAATATCGGCGCTTTCAATATCAGGCATCTGGCTGCGAAAACCGGAACGGCTGACTACAGCCGGAGCAAACTTGAAAAGACCGATAAAGACCGCACGGAACGGCAGGCGGATTTTCTCGCGGCGGCTATCCTAATTCCGCGTCCCGCGCTGCGGATAGCGTATTGCGATTTTTTTCACGATATATGCGAAAAGCCGCGCGCACTGGTGCGCGGCGCAGACCCGAAGGACGAATATAAAGCAAAGCGGCTGACAGGGTATATTGCCAATGTATTCAACGTATCAAACCGCGCCGCGTTAATCCGCCTTGAAAAACTGAACGCTATCGTCAGTCAGGGGGCGGGGGATATTCGGTAATGGGAGTATTCCCGCCGTATCATATTCAAGCGGATATGAGCAGTTAAGAAGGGAGCATCTATGGGATATGGTTCTCAAATTATTGAGCCGGACGAAGAACGCGATGATGATATATATGTGCTGGTTATACATGGTTTTGTACCTGAGTTTTACGACGGCGTTGCGTTCAGAATTGACAAGTCATTCAAGCCGCGGCGCACAAAAGATATTAGCTGCCCCCATTGCGGACGAAAATTTGAAACGGTGGGCGTTGATATAAAAGTTGAAGTGTTCCGCTTCTCAAAGAAATCGGAGGAAACCTGCCATAATTTTAGGCATTGTAAAATATGCCATAACATTATTGGCCTTAAATTCGCGTAAACGATAATACGCGATAACCACCTACAACTGAATAAAATATACCGACCTACCGCTGAAAGGCGGTTAAGCAAAACCCTCACGGAATCTGATTTACAAACGCTTGGAATGTTGGTCCTGACCCCTACCCAGTGAAATTCTGGGGGCGGCAGGATGAAAGCGTCCCGCCAACGGCTGCGGTTTTGCGGATAGAGGTCAAGCACGCTACGTATACAGACCGGAACAGGCGAGCAAGCATCATTCATTAGGGAACCCGACGAACAAGGGCGGCGCGTTTTGAAATTGTGCAACGGTTCATTGCACAATTTCAGCGTCGTTTTCGCCGCGATATTTGTGGCTAAAATTCCGAAGGCGTTGATATTTAACGCCCGTGCTGAGTTCGCATAATCTAACGATTACGATGTTCGACGGGCCTTACAAGGCGGCAACTTTGTGTTGCTGTCTTGTAAGGCCCGTTTTTTATTTGCTTCAGCAGCGAGTATAGGTTGCCGCCTTTGTGAGCGCCCCGAAAGGAGCGTTTTATGAAGTCTGCAGCCTTTTTTTATTGGCGCCCGCGCTGTCGCTCGCCGCCTTCCTCCATTCGATTTTCGCAATTTCAAAAAATCGGATGGAGGAAAAGAAAGTGAATAACCCGGATTTTAGGAAGCTGTCGCGTGAACAGCTTTTGGAGCATTTCGAGAACGAACGTAAGGAGTGGCTCGAAGCGGGAATGAGCGAAGCGGATATTAACCGCGTCCACTTCGGCGAGGAAAACGAAAACGGCAGGGGCGGCGATTATCGCGTGTGGCTCAACGAACGCAAGCATGTGCGCCCCGACCATAAATACGCCCCCGGAACGCCCGTCGCTATCGACGCGGTTGACCCGGACAGCGCGTGGATTAGCGGAGGACGCGGCGGTTTGGACGCGGTTGAGTTTAACACTGACTTCGCGGCGGCGTTATCGAAGCTAACAGAACTTGAGCGAAAATACTTCACGGAAATTTATTACGAAGGTTTGACTAACAGCTTTATTGCGCGGCGTGACGGAAAAGACGAATCCGCCGTTCGGAGAACGGTCAACCGGGCCAAAGAAAAACTTAAAAAATATTTTTAACCGGCACGTCCGAATATGGGTTTTCCCACGGCTAATAGGTGTAAAGCCTCGGTAAAACGACTTTACACCTGTACCTTGACAAACACCGAGCCGTTTTCGGCGCGGTCATACGAACTACCCACACCGAGTCACAGGCGCGCCGTCTTTCGCGAGGACGGCGTTACGCAAGAGCGTTTTCCCTGTTCCAGTATCAGCGGAACATGGAAAAACGGCGGCGCGCTGGAATGACTTCCCCAAATACTGGCTGGTAACGGGGCGCGTGATGCAGAAAAAGCGCGGGTTGCGTGTGAAAGCTGAAAGAGGCTGAAGGCGCAATCGAAAACGGTGTAAGCAAACCAGTAACAAGCCTATTACAAACCAATATCAAACCAGCAACAAAAAAAACGACTATTACTAACCGCCCAGCGGTTGTTCATGGGTTGTGGCTACGGCGACAACCCATCATAGAACCGCTGGGTAAAACGAGGATAGATACCATCATGTTGAGAAATATTGAACAAACGACGGAGAGCCTGCTCTCCGAGATTTCCTTCGACTGCCCGGAAGCGTTTGCCAGCCAAGAGGGATTCGCGTTCCAAGCGTTTGAGTGCGCGGTCTTTGAAACGGAACTCCCCAACAATCGTTACGCTTATACCGCTTGCAACATTCACAGCAAAAAAGCGGATTTGATTGAACGCAGACGAAAACCGCTGCGGCACACGGACGAGGATATAGCGGGTATTCTCCGCAGGCTCCAAAAGTCATGGGTCGCCGGAAAAGGCCGGCTGGAAATCGACAGCAACACACCGCTCCGCGAAGAAAAACTCCGGGCCGTGATGTATGAGCTGTTCCGCAGCGTCTTACCGCGATACGGCTATATCGTCCGCGACGGGCAAATTGAACTTGCGAGGAAACTACTGGACGCTATCGCAGGACGCGGAACATTACTCGCGGAGGCGGCTGTCGGAATCGGAAAAACCATTGCCTACATTATTATAGCGGTTCTCGTAAAACGAAGCCGCCTTAACGAGCATTGGAACACGACTTACTTCCCGGAGATAAACGCAGTCGATTGGAGACGTATGCCGGTTGTCGTCAGCACGGCTTCAATCGCTTTACAACGCGCCATTGAAAAAGACGTTATCCCCGAAATATCAAGGATTCTTCTTGAAAATGGAGTAATTAACACGCCAATCAAGGCGGTCTTAGCCAAAGGAAAGTCGCATTACATATGCGAACACAACCTCAGAGCCTATATGCGGTTTGAAAAAAAGCCTGAGATAGCGTCCGTCCTCCGGCGTATCGCCTTAGACGGAAGCAAAATCGACCTTGCCGAGATTGACGCGGGAACATCCGGCGCGGGCTTATCGGCGCACATCAAAAAGAAAATCTGCGTTCCGGGCAGATGTTATAAAAATTGCCCCAACGAAAACGAGTGTCGCTTCAAGGCGTTCCGCGAAACGATAAGGAAAGGCACGGCGGACATCATCATCTGCAATCACAATCTGCTGCTGGCGGACGCGAAACTACGGGCGGAAACAGGGAACTCCGTATTGCCGCAATATCAAATGATGGTACTGGACGAAGCCCATGAGGTTTTACAGGCCGCGCGTTCCATTTACGGCTCGGCTCTCGATGCCGGGACCATCGCGGACATATCGCGGACGGTACTTGATTTGG